>DATISV010000106.1:0-5045 GCA_035468505.1 Luteolibacter sp.
GCCGTGCGTCATCGGCAGCGTCACGGAGATCGGCGACTGGGATTGGCGGCACGCCGTGCCGATGTGCGAGGTTTCCGCCAACGTCTGGCAAGCCGCGCTTTATCTGCCCGCAGATTGGTATATCGAATACAAATTCGGGCTCTTCAACCCCAAGCTCGGCCGCGCCATCGCCATCGAACAGGGCGAAAACCGCACGCTCGAATGGCGCGACCACGCCGCGCGCCAATGGACCGTCATCAGCGACGAATGCTACCGCCGCGACGACTCGCAGCTTTTCAGCGCCGCCGGTGTGGCGATACCGGTGTTCTCCCTGCGCTCGGAAAAAAGCCTCGGCATCGGTGAGTTCGCCGATCTCAAGCCGTTCGCCGACTGGGCGGCGGGCGTCGGCATGAAATTGATCCAGATCCTGCCGATCAACGACACCACCTCGTCGCACGATTGGACCGATTCCTATCCCTACTCCGCGATCAGCGCCTTCGCGCTGCATCCGATCTACTTGCGCATCGACGATCTGGGTTATGCCATGCCCGACTCGTTCCACGCGGAGATCGAATCCACGCGGGCAGAACTCAATCCGCTCGTGCAAGTGGACCACGAGGAGGTGATGAAAGCCAAAGTCGCGCTCACCCGCGCGGTTTTCAAAAAGCACCACCGGAAAATCACCGCCAGCAAGGAGTTCCACGCCTTCCTCGATGAAAACAGCGACTGGTTGGTGCCTTATGCGGCGTTCTGCGTGAAACGCGACGAGTTCGGCACTGCGGATTTCAGCCGCTGGGGCGAGTGGACGGTGTTCGATCGCGAGAAGGCCGATGCCATGGCATCCGCCGGTCATCCCGCGTGGCCGGAAATGTCATATCATATCTGGCTGCAGTACGAACTCGACATCCAACTCCTCGACGCCGTCGCGCATTTGCACTCGCACGGTCTCTCGCTCAAGGGTGACCTGCCGATCGGCATCGACCGCGAGTCCGCCGACGCATGGTCGGCGCCGCATTTATTCAAGATGGACACGCAAGCCGGCGCGCCGCCGGACGCCTTCGCAGCCAAGGGTCAGAACTGGGGGTTCCCGACCTATAACTGGGAAGTCATGCGCCAGGACGGCTATGCATGGTGGCGCTCGCGCTTCGCCCACTTGAGCCGGTATTTCGACGCCTACCGCATCGACCACATCCTCGGCTTCTTCCGCATCTGGCAGATTCCGCACGAACAGGTCGAGGGCATCATGGGTTGGTTCGATCCCGCGATGCCGGTCCACATCGACGAAATCCACGGCCGCGGCATACCGTTCGACTACAACCGCTACTGTCGCCCCTACATCCGCGCGCATTTCCTGCACGAACGCTTCGGTGACACGCTCGACGAGGCGCTGCGCAACCACCTCGACGATTGCGGCCACGGTTTCTATCAACTCCGCGACCACGTCGCCACCCAGCGCCGCATCGTCGAACATTTCGACGGTGCCTCGGGCCCGCACTCCGAACGGCTCCGCAACGCCCTGATGGACTGCGCCAGCGATGTCCTTTTCTTCGAGGTTCCCGGCTCGCACGGCAGTTTGTTCCATCCGCGTTGCTCGATGTATACGACCCAGTCGTTTCTCGAACTCGACCACGACGTGAAATGCCGGCTCGATGACTTGTATGTCGACTATTTCTATCGCCGCCAGGAAGGTTTCTGGGAAGCGCGCGGCTACGAGAAACTCCCGACGATGCGCCATGCCAGCCCGATGCTGCTTTGCGGCGAGGACCTCGGGATGGTGCCGCACTGCGTGCCCGGCGTGATGCGCGAACTCGGCATCCTCTCGCTGGAAATCCAGCGCATGCCCAAGTCATCGGAAGTCGAATACGCCGACCCAGCCAGCGCGCCCTATCTCAGCGTGGTGAGCCCGTCCACCCACGACATGCCCACACTGCGCGGCTGGTGGCGCGAAGATCCGCAGGCCACCTCGCATTTCGCGTGGCAGATGCTCGGCATCGAGTTCCCGCCGCTGGAACTCAATACCGAACTGACCGTTCGCATCATCCACCAGCACCTCGAATCCCCCGCCATGTGGGCGGTGTTCCCGTTGCAGGACCTCTTGGCCATGGATGAAACGCTGCGCCATCACGATCCCGACACCGAACGCATCAACATCCCGGCCATCACGCCATACTACTGGCGCTACCGCATGCACCTCGGCATCGAAGAGTTAGCGGCTGCGGCGGGTTTCAATGACCGACTGCACCGGTTGCTGGAAACCACCGGCCGCGGCAGTCGTGCGGGTTGATCCGCGTCGCCCGCCGGGCCCCTTGGTTTCACATCCAGCGGGCTTCCGCCCTCAAAGCTCCTTCAGCTTCAGCTTGCGCCATGCCGCTTGGAACGGGCCCTGGCCTTTGCCGATGCTGTGGACTTGCAGGCCGATGAAGCCCTTCGGGTGGCTCTCGAACTTCGCCTCATCGACGAGATCGGAAACCATTTCGCCATTGATCCACACCTGGATGCGCGGGCCCTTCGCCACGATGCGAAAGGCGTTCCACTCGCCGTCCTTGAAGTGCTTGTGCGGCACCAGCTTGTCCTTGGGCGTCATCCAGCCACCGCTGGCCTCGCCGTAAATGTAGCCGGCCTCGGCGCCGTTCTTGCCGCTGGCCTCGATTTCGACCTGAGGGCCGTTCACCCGGCCGGTCGGCCCGCCCTTGGTCTGCGAGCGGATCTGCACGCCGGAGTTCAGCGCGTCGTCCACCTTGACCTCGAAGGTCAGCTCGAAGTCGCCGTATTCCTTGTTGGTGCAGAGGAAACTGTTCGGGCTGCCCTCGGCGGTGGTGCCGACGATGCTGTCGCCCTCGATCTTGTAGCTGGCCGTGCCGTTGCGCTGCGTCCAGCCGTCGAGGTTCCTGCCATTGAAAAGTTCCACCCAGCCCTCCTCCGCCGTGGCGGGGAGCGCGAGTGCCGTCATCAGCATCAACGCGAGCGTTTTCATCGGGGGATCATACGCGGCGGTTTCGCCGGCTTTATCCCGCGATTCGCATGGAATGCTCATGATCGGGATTTTTCCCGGACGATGCCTTGACCGGAGGCTTTGGGTGCCAATACGTTCCGCCCGGCTTTTCCGCCGCGCGCAACCATCTTCCGCCCCATGAACATTCACGAATACCAGGCCAAGGAACTTTTCGACCGTTTCGGCGTGCCCAATCCGAAGGGACGCGTCGCCGCCACCCCCAAGGAAGCCTACGAGGCCGCGCGCTGGCTGGGCGTGAAAAACCTCGTCGTCAAGGCCCAGGTCCACGCCGGCGGACGTGGCAAGGGAGTGTTCAAGAGCGGATTCAAGGGCGGTGTGCATCTCGTTGACTCGCCTGATGCCGTCCGCGAGGTGGCGGGAAAAATGCTCGGCGAAACATTGGTTACCAAACAAACCGGCGAGGCCGGCCGTCTGGTACGCAAGGTGATGGTGGCCGAGTCGGTGAACATCAGCCGCGAGCTTTATCTGGCCATCCTCCTCGACCGCAAGAGTTGTCGCCCGGTCATCATCGTCTCCACCGAGGGCGGCATGGACATCGAGGAGGTGGCGGAGAAAACGCCCGAAAAGATCCTGCGCGAATTCGTCAATCCGCTCGCCGGCCTGCAGGCCTACCAGGTCCGCAAGATCTGCCAGAACCTCGGCCTCACCACCACCGCCCGCCAGTTCGGCCGCCTGCTCCATTCGCTCTACAAGCTGTTCATCGAGTGCGATTGCTCGATGGTCGAGATCAACCCGGTGGTCATCACCACC
Organism: Luteolibacter sp.; assembly: GCA_035468505.1. Taxonomy (GTDB): domain Bacteria; phylum Verrucomicrobiota; class Verrucomicrobiia; order Verrucomicrobiales; family Akkermansiaceae; genus Luteolibacter. The sequence goes on from DATISV010000106.1 coordinate 3,743, forward strand.
GACGACCACGTTTACGCGCTCGATGCCAAATTCGGTTTCGATGACAACGCGCTCTACCGGCACCCCGAGATCCAATTGATGCGGGACAAGGACGAGGAGGACCCGCGCGAAGTGGCCGCCTCGGAGCACGACCTGAACTACATCGGCCTCGACGGCAATATCGCCTGCCTTGTGAACGGCGCGGGCCTGGCGATGGCCACCATGGACATCATCAAGCAGCACGGCGGCGATCCGGCGAACTTCCTCGACGTCGGCGGCGGCGCTTCTCAGGAGCAGGTGGCGGCCGCGTTCAAGATCATCCTCGGCGACAAGGCCGTGCAGGGCATTTTCATCAACATCTTCGGCGGCATCATGGATTGCAACGTCGTCGCCCAGGGCGTGGTCGCCGCGGCCAAGGAAACCGGGCTTTCGCTCCCGCTCGTCGTCCGCCTCGAAGGCAACAACGTCGAGGCCGGCAAGGCCACCCTCGCCGCCTCCGGCCTCAACATCGTCACCGCCGACGGCATGGACGACGGCGCCGCCAAGATCGTCGCCGCGGTTCAATAAATCTTTTCTGATCACTGATCACTCACCACTTCTTCCCATGTCCATCCTCATCGACGAAAACACCAAGGTCCTCGTGCAGGGCATCACCGGCAGCTTCGGCGCACGCCACGCGTCGCTTTCCCTCGCATACGGCACCAAACTCGTGGCCGGCGTGACGCCCGGCAAGGGCGGGCAGAAATTCGAGGACGCCGTGCCGATTTTCGACACCGTCGGCCAGGCCGTTGCCGAGACCGGAGCCACCGCGTCCGCCATCTTCGTGCCCCCGCCATTCGCCGCAGACGCCATCCTTGAGGCCGCCGATGCCGGCGTCGAGCTGATCGTCTGCATCACCGAAGGCATCCCCGTGATGGACATGATGCGCGTGAAGGAAGCCATGCGTGGTTCGAAATCCCGCCTCGTCGGCCCGAACTGCCCCGGCCTCGTCACCCCCGGTCGCGGTGAGAAATCCCACGGCGGCTGCCGCATCGGCATCGCGCCGGGATACATCCACAAGCGCGGCAACGTCGGCGTTGTTTCCCGCTCCGGAACGCTCACTTACGAGGCGGTTTTCCAGCTCACGCAGATGGGTTACGGCCAGAGCACCTGCGTCGGCATCGGAGGAGACCCGATCAACGGCACCAACCACCTCGACGTCCTGAAAATGTTCAACGACGACGACGAAACCGAAGCGATCATCATGATCGGTGAGATCGGTGGCAACGCCGAAGCCGAAGCCGCCCGCTGGGCGAAGGACAACTGCAAGAAGCCCATCGCCGGA
>DATISV010000107.1:0-2281 GCA_035468505.1 Luteolibacter sp.
CGATGCGTTGGATGTGTTTGTTTTTGAGAAACGCCGGGCGCGATCGCAGGATGGCATCGACCGGGATGCGGAACGTTTCGCCATCGTCATCGCCGTCCGCTTTTTCCTGATGCCCGCCCGCGGCGAGGAACAGGCCCGCCATGGCGCGGTTTTCCTGCAGCACGTTGGCCCAGAAGGATTCGACACCGCGCCTGGCGGCGATGGCGGCGAGTTCGCCTAACAGAAATCCGGCCATGCCCGAGTGGCGCGTGGACTCGTGCACCACGAAGGCGACTTCCGCGCTCTTGCCGCCGGCATCGAGGTAATATCTGCCGATGGCGCGCAGCACCTGCCGGCCGTGCGTTTCCTCGAAGAACCCGAGCGCGAGATCGCGCGACTGGTCCACGGCGGCGAGCTTGTAGGCGGACTCGCCGGACATGCGGTCGAGCCGGTAGCCGTAGCGCAAGCGCACGGTTTCCTCTTCGTGCGAATAGAAGAACTCCTGCAGCACGCGCATGTCGCTGGGGTGCAGCGGACGCAGCAGGAAGCGGCCGGTCTTGAAATTCACCCACGCGCTTTCCACGCCATCCTCGGTGGCGGCGGCATCGGTGGCGGGCATGGTAAAGAATTTCGGCAACCAGCCGCGATCGCGCGCACCCTGCAACAAGGCCTCGCGGTGGTCCGGATGGGCGATCTCGACGAGCCGGGCGACCCGCTCGCGAATGCTGCGGCCGTGCAGGCTGGCCACGCCGTATTCGGTTACCACGTGATGCACGTCGCCGCGTCCGGTGCAGACGCCGCTGCCGGATTCCAAGCCGGCGACGATGCGCGAGCGCTGGCCGTCGTCGCTGGAGGAGGTGAGCGCGATGATCGGCCGCCCGCCCTTGCTGTGGCCCGCGCCGCGGATGAAATCCTGCAAGGCACCGATGCCGCCGTAGAAGCGGTGCCCGCTCGAATCGCGCACCACCTGCCCGGTGAGGTCGATCTCGCGCGCGCCGTTGATGGCGACCATGCGGTCGTTGCGGGCGATCCGCGCCGGGTCGTTCACCCAGGCGCTGGGATGCAGTTCGAGATCCTTGTTGCCATCCACGAACCGATAGAGCTTGCGGCTTCCGATCACGTGGCTGGCGACGATTTTCCCGGGATGATAGCTCTTGCGCGAACCATCCGCCGCACCGCAGCGGACAAGCTCCATCAGCGCGTCGTTGAAGAGGCCGGAATGGATGCCGAGACGCCGGTGTTTCTTCAGCGCGCGCGCCACCGCCTCGGGCGTGTTGCCGAGGCCGAGCTGCAGGGTCGCGCCATCGTCGATCAACTGCGCGGCATAGCGGCCGATCCGCTGGTGGCGCTCGTCGATGGAGGCCGGCGAGACTTCGGGAAGATCGTCCGCATGCTCGATGAACCACGCGATTTTCTTCGCGGAAACCCGGGTATCGCCCTGCGTGCGGGGCATGCGCGGGTTCACTTGCGCGATCACCGTGCGGGCGGATTTCACCGCGGCCATCGCCACATCCACGCTCACGCCCAGCGAACACCAGCCGTCCTTGTCCGGCGGGGTCACCATCACCAGCGCCACGTCCAGCGGCAGCGGGCCATCGGTGAACAGGCCGGGAACTTCGGAAAACGGACACGGCGTGTAATCCGCCGCGCCGCGCTCGACCGCCGCACCCACCGCGGGCGTCAGGAAAAACGAATTGGTCCGCAGCACCTGGTCGTAGCGCGCATCCGTCCACGGCGACTCGCCGAGGCCGTGAATGTGCACCAGCTCCACATCCTTGAAATCGTCCGCCCGCGCCAGCATCGCCCGCACCAGCGCCATCGGCACCGCCGCGCCACCGCCGATGAACACCCGGCTGCCCGGACGGATCAGCCGCGGCCAGTCGTTTTCCGAAAGCGGTTTCACAGGAAAAAACCTGACAGATCCACCGCCACCGGCCAGACGAAAAACCGCGGACCGGCGACCCTGCCGCTCCGGTTTTCCGCCTTGTCATCAATCGATTTCCGGGCAGATTCGTATTGCAAATCCTACAATTAGCTCCGCGTGTTTCCGTCATGCCATCCACCGCGCCGCTCTTCAACGCGACACGGATTCATCATGGTGGAAACCCGGTTCATCATAATCATTCAATACAGGTTGAATCGATGGCATACCCACCAAGCAACTTCTCCAGCACGATACGCATCGCGTCACTCATATCGATTTTCGGCATTTCCACCCTGCTCGCCGAAGAGACCGCCAGTTTCCGAGAATGGACCGAAAACCAGGGCCGCAAGGTCGAGGCGAAGCTCGTCGGGCGCGACG
>DATISV010000108.1:0-3275 GCA_035468505.1 Luteolibacter sp.
TTTCGATTCGCAACTCGTTAAGTTGGAGGATCGTGTGGCAAGGCTGGACAAGCAAATCAGCATATATGCGCGGCGCGTGGAAATCCCGCTCAAGTCCGGTATCGGCTATCGTGGAGCGAGGATCGATTCGAATGGAGCGGATCCCACGGTGACGCTCGATCTGGGCAGGGAATACCAGATCGATCGGATTTTCCTGGTTCCGTCGCAGCGGGAATTTTTGGAAGACAACGGAATTTTTCCCAACCGCTTCACACTGACGGTTTCAAATGACGAGGGTTTTAACGAGTCGGAGTTGATTTACGCGACGGGGCAGTTTCCCTATCCCCGGCCGGATGATGGCAGTCCGGTGCTGTTCCAATCCCGGAAATCCGGCCGTTATGTGCGTCTCACGGTGCATGAGGGGCACATCAGGGAGGCCTATGACATGTTCGGCCTTGCGGAATTCGCGGTCATTTCCGACGGGCAACCGGTTTCGCTCGGCGCGCGCGTCGTCACGACCGGTGCGCTGAATGTGAAGAATATTTGGTTTCCGGAGGCGTTGACCGACGGCCGGACGCCGCTGGGCATCTGGCACAATGGTTTCCCCAGCAATGACTGTCCGGGCGATGCGGTGATGGTGGGTGACGACCGGCATGCCACGTCTTGGTCGCTGGATTTCGGCGAATCCGCGGCGATCGACCGTGTGGTGCTTTTTCCCTATCAAATCAGCCGCTCGTTCAACACGGCGATCCTGCCTGAGAAATTCCACATCGAAGTCTTCGGCGCGGACGGAAAATCCGGCGAACGGGTTTTCGAGTGGAGCAATCCGCTGCCGGGCTCCGGCCACAACACGCCGATGGTGATCCCGCTCAATGGCCTGTCGGCCTCGGGGATCCGTGTCACCGCCACCATGCCGTGGATCATGGGCGACAGGAAACTGCACGCGCTTTCGGAGTTCGAAGTCTGGTCCGGCGGGCGGAATCTGGCCGCGGACCTGCCGGTGGCGCGCGAGCACGCCGGCGAGACGACTACCGTGACGCAGCTCACCGACAGCCGCAGTTCCGAATACCGGATCATCCCAATGGGGCACTGGCTCCATCAACTGCGCGAACGAGCCAGGCACGAGCGCGAGTTGGAAAGCCTGCGGGGGGTCCAGCGGCAGATGGCCTCCAATAGCGAGCTGAACGCCACCTGGGGCTCGGCGGTCATTCTCGGCCTCACATTCATGATTCCCGTTTTCATCGTCGAGCGCCGCAGACTGATGTCGAGGGAGCAGCTTGACACCATCCGCAAGCGCATCGCTTCCGATCTCCACGACGATATCGGCAGCAACCTCGGCAGCATCTCGCTGATTGCCCGCACCGCCCGCAAGGACCTTGTGCGCATGCACGGGCCAGAGGAAATCGCCGAGGACCTCGACGAGATGGAAACCATCGCCCGCGAGAGTTCGCTGGCCATGCGCGACATCGTGTGGTTGCTCGAAAAACGCCAGGACACGGTGGGTGACCTGATCCAGCGGATGCGTGAAACCGCCACCCGCCTGATGCGCGAGGTGGAATGCACCATGGAGTGCGAATCGTCACGCACCGCCGCCAAACTGTCGCTCGACGGCAAGCGTCACCTGTTCCTGTTTTTCAAGGAGGCCATCCACAACGTGCTCAAGCACTCGCGCGCCACCCGGGTCTCGATCCGGCTGTGGGACGAGGGCGACAAGCTTGCCATGGAGATCCGCGACAACGGCGCGGGCCTGCCCATGGACGAGCGCGGTCAGACGGTCATCGTCCGCAAGCTCGACGACCGTGCCCGCGTGCTGCAGGGCACCCTGAGTGTTTCCAGTCCCGAAGATGGCGGCACCTGTGTCCGCCTGTTAGTCCAACGCTCGAATCTCAACCAACAAGCCTCACAGTCATGATCGCTGAAGCATCCACCGTCACCAACATCTGGATCCTGGAAGACCACGAGATCTTCGCCAAACAGATCCGCCGCCTGCTCTCGTCCGAGGACGACCTCGCCTGTCCGCATCACTTCGCCAGTCCCGCGGACATGTTCGACAAGCTCCGCTTCACCAGCGAGCGGCCGGACCTCCTGCTGCTGGATCTGGGCCTGCCCCGTCGCGACGGGCTCGAAGTGCTCGGCGACATCCGCAAGGTGCTGCCGGAAGTGAAAGTACTCATCCTCACCGCCTACGACGACCGCGAGAAAGTGTATCGCGCCATCTGCAACGGCGCGTCCGGATACCTGCTCAAGACCGCCGATCCGGATGAAATCATCGCCGGCATCCGCGATGTGATCCATGGGGCCTCCGCGCTCAGCAGCCCGATCGCCAAGATGATTCTCGAAGGATTCTCGCGTTACGGTCCGGTGGAGGAAATCGAGCCGCTCACCTCGCGCGAGGAGGACGTGCTCCGCTATCTGGTCAGAGGCCTCATCAAGAAGGAAATCGCCGACGAGCTTGCGATTTCCCAGCACACCGTGGACATGCACCTGCGCTCGGTTTACCGCAAGCTGCATGTGCGTTCGCAGACCGAGGCGGTATCGAAGGCGTTGCGCCAGGGTCTCGTGTGACAATCCGTTTTTCTTTTGCGATTGGAGTTCGCAAATCGAAAGCCCCCGGTCCGGCAAGCGGAACGGGGGCTTTTCAGATTCGAATCGAAACGATCCGCGGCGTCAGGCTTCGGTCTCTTCTTCCGTGGCACCTTCCTCGGCCTCGACCTTGATGGTCAGCAGCGCGCTCACCTGCGGATGCAGACGGATGCTGACCTCGGACTTGCCGGATTTCTTGATTGGCTTTTCCAGTTCGATGGCGTGGCGGTCGATGACGATGCCGGCCGCTTCGAGTTCCTTGTGAATGTCGATGCTGGTCACGGATCCGAAGGCCTTGCCGCCCTGGCCGGTGGAAAGCGTGAACTTGGGAGTGATCTTGGAAATGCGGGTGGCGACTTCCTGGAAGGTGAGCAGTTCCTCGGCTTCGCGGCGGGCGCGGGTTGCCTTGAGCGCTTCCACGTAGCGGAGGTTCGTTTTGGTCGCCTCGTAGGCCTTGCCTTGAGGAATCAGGAAATTGCGGGCATAGCCGGCGCGGACTTTGACGACGTCGGCTTCGGCGCCGAGGCCTTCGATTTTTTCTTTGAGGATGACTTGTGCGTTGGCCATGGCGGATGTGGGAAATCTTCGTTCGGGGCGCGCGGTTTAGGACCCGCCCCATGTCGAGTCAAGAAGAATGAAGGTCAAAAAGCCGCTTCGTCCGGTGGTTTTCAGCGATGACGCTCGATCCGCACCGCCACGCAGTCGGTGTCCGG
>DATISV010000109.1:0-4778 GCA_035468505.1 Luteolibacter sp.
TGCGGAACGAACCGTATTCCGGGACGAAATTGTATTTCCACAACGCACGCAGCGCGGATTTCTGGTGGTCCGCATTCTGGATTCGGCCCAATCCAACCTGGTTGGCCCAGAACTGCCCCATCACCTGGTCGATATAACATCCCTTGCCGACACCGATCTTGTCGAGATGCGCGGGATCCTCGATCTGTTCGTAAAACTCGCCGTTGTGGAGTTTTCCGATGTTCTTCGCGCCCATCGCGTGGATGTCGCGCAGTTCGCCGGCGAGTTTGGCGTCGCCCATTTCGCGCGCCATTTCCTCGCCGGCGCGCAGGGCGGCGAGATACATCGAGCAGAGCACGTGCACCTTGCCGAACCACTCGGCGTCGAGCGTGTTGTGCTGTTCGCCGTCCAACAATCCGTCGAGCCCGCCGCGCGGATCCTTGCGGTCGAATTCGACCAGATAGGAGATGGCTTTGCGGGTCGGTTCCCAGACGCGTTTCAGGTAATCCGGATCATCGCTGAGCTGATGATCGCGCAGGGTGCGCAGGACGTAGGCGCACTGCGAATCGATGGCGGAGATCCTGCCATTCGTGCCGCGGAAAACGATCGAGCCATCCGGTTTCTGGGCGATTCCATAGTCGGTGACCTCGCGCAGGTTGCGCTCGATTTCGGGGAAAAGCCGCGCGTGTCCCTGCGAGTATTGCCAGACATGGCCACAGGTGCCGGGGCAGCAGCCGACGCCCTCCCAGGCCCAGAAGCGGCCGTCTTCGAGAATCAGGCAGTTCTGGGTTTGCAGTGTGTTGGCGGTCAGGATGGTGCGCTCCATCAGCCAGCGCGGCAGGGAGGAGTCATACCAGGTTTCCACCCAAGCCATGGTTCGGGAGGAAAGCCGTTCCTTATGTTTCACGAAGTGCGCGACCACCTCGCGGGCGTTGGCGAAGTCCTTAACGTAATGCCTTCTCGCGTTCTTGATTCCGATTTGCGGATGGAGGTTCGGGAAATGCCAGGCGATGGCGAAACGCACGGTCTGTGAGCCGTTGGCGGGAATGTTGACCGCCACGGTGACCGTGTTTCTTCCTGGATCGGCGCTTGCGTCACCGAGCGCGGCAATTGCCATGGAGCCGGCATCGAAATCGGTCTGCGATCCCCTCAGACCATGAAACAAGCCGCTGGCTTGACCGTCCTTGAACGCTTCGCTGAATCGGTCGGCCCCGCGCTTGGAAAACTGACCGGCGGGGTTGTTGAGATGGGCGGTGAGGGTGATGTCAACCGCTTCGGATGTCGGGTTTTCGATCGTGTATTCGAGGACCGTGACCGGCAACGACGAGGATTTCAGATCGAGCGGAATGAACGGGCTGTATGATTCGAGCCGGACTTTGAGCGGGGTTTTCTTCGATGCGTAATCGACGCGGCCGACCGGCCAGCGGTTGGTGAAGGTCACCTCGTCCCAGCCGGAGGCGTCCATCGGGAATTCGTTTTCCGCGTATTTGAGGGTCACGCGGGCATCGACGCCGTTGCGATGAGCGTCCACGCGTGGGGGGAGAAGAAAATTAGCACCGTCGCGCTCGCGGGGTTTGCGGTTGCTTTGGCCGATGTTCTGCAAGCCTTCGGGGATTTCCGCCTTGTTGTTCGCCACCACTCCCTCGTGGTGCTGGTTGAAGATGTCCCATACCCACAGCCGGCCGTCGCCTGACAGATAGACCGTGCCGCAGGCGATTCCGCCGACGGTCATGCCGATGACATCGAGGTTGCCATCGGCTTTCGATTGGCGGATCGCCGCGTCGAGCGGGTGGCCGCGTTTCGTGAGCGAGGCGAGCCAATCGGCGGGCAGGTCTTTTTCGGCGGGGACGAATTTCGCATACAGCGAAGCCGCGTCGTCAGCGGCGGAAAAAACCCGCTGTCCGGAGAAACCGAGCGACAGCCCGGTAAGACCGCCGAGTTTGAGAAATGGACGTCGTTTCATCATGAGCGCGCGATGGATACCGACCCGGCGCGCGGCACTTATCACCGCCGCAAGGAGAAATGCCGTCAGACCGGCATGATGGATGCGATTTCACCCGGCACGACCGGGCGTCCGCGGTCGGCGCTGGCGCATGCGGCGAAACACAATTCGAGGCTGGCGAGATTGTGGCGCGCGGAGTTGGAGGGCTCGCGGTTTTCTTCAATGGAACAAAGCAGTTCGCCCATCGCTCCGGCGAAACCGTCGTTGAACCACGCGCCTTCGAGCTTCACATCGGCTTCCCCATCCGCGGTGAAAAGGCTCACGCGGTCGTTCGCGCAGACCGGGCCCTGGCTGCGGAAGGTGCCGCGGGTGCCGGTGACGACCGTGGATTCGGCCGCCCCGAAGCGGGTGCAGGCGTGGAACGACAGAGTCGCCAGCCCGGCGGGATAGGCGATAAGGGCGTTTGCGCCGAGCGGCGGCTCGATATCCTGGCCCGGAACCTTGCGGACGCATGCGAAAACCGACTCGGGACGTGCGTCGCCGAACACGCAGCGCACAATGTCGAACCAATGGATGGCGAAGTCGTAGAGCACGATGTGGTGGATTTTCTCGAAGTGCGTTCCTTTGATCCATGTGTGGTCCCAGGCGATTTGGACATCGCAGGATATGATATCACCTAACAAACCCGTATCCACCGCCTGACGGAGGTAGCTGTAATAAGGAGCCCAGCGTCCATTCTGGTTGACCGCGAGTTTGAGGCCGGATTTTTCCGCGAGTTCCACCAATTCGCGTCCCGCGCGGAGGTCGGTGACAAAGGGTTTCTGGCTGAGAACATGCTTGCCGGACTCGAGCGCCCGGCGGATGTGGGCGAGGCGGTGCGCGGGATGGGTGGCGAGATCGAGCACGCCGATGTCGGAACGGGAAAACACGGTTTCCGGATCGTCGGTGATGTCGGCATCCGGGAAATGGGCGTCGCGCAGCTTGCGCGCCGCATCGAGGTTGATGTCGCACAGCACGGCGACCGGCCAGCCGCGTTGTTTGTAGGCGACGAGGTGGTTGTTGGCGATGCCGCCGCAGCCGATCAGTCCGATCTTCGGCACCGGACCGCGCGGTAACGGCGGGCGATAAGAAAGCTCGGGGGCGGCGACGGCGGAAACCGCCGCGGCCTTCAGTTCGCGGGCGTCGGACTCACTCATGAAATCAGCGGCAGGGTTTGCTTTTGTTCGGAACTCAGAATGGCGGTATCCACGATCTGTTGGCCGATGCGCGCGAGAGTCGGAGAAAGCGGCCCCTCGATCGGCAAGCCGGCGTCGATGCGGCTGATGACATATTCGATCGCGTTGCGTCCACCTTCCGGAAGCGGATCGGCCGGCTGATCGTAGCCTTCCAGACAGGCTGCGGTCTGGATGCGGATGCTTGGCTCGTAATCGTAGCTGCTGATCGTGCCCATGGTGCCGCGGATGACGAATCCGCATTTCGGCTGTGGCTGGTGCGTCCATGGATCGGTGAAAGTGCCCCAGCGGGTTTCGAACTTCGAGAGCCCGTCGGCATAGCGGGCGACGGTGATACTGTGCTCGTCCACTTCGAGACCCGCGGTTCCGGAGACGACGCTGGTGATTTCGAATGGGATTTGGCCGCCGTTGAACCAGGTGCCGAGGGTGGTGCCGTAGCCGAGATAGTCGCGCAGAGAGCCTCCGCCGGACTCGCGTTTGTACCACCAGCTTTGTTGTTTCATTTCAGCCGTGGGTTCGATTTCCACCTTGTCCGCGCCGTGATAGAGCGGGCCGCGGTTGCCATCGTAGTAATGCACCTCGATCACCTCGCCGATCAGTCCCTCGCGGATCAACCGGTGTGCGGTGACGTGGCTGGCCACCCAGCGCAGCGGCCAGTTGATGATCAACTCGCGGCCGGTTGGCTTCATGGCCTCAATCATGCGGTTGGCGTCGGCCAGCGACTCGGCGAAGGGTTTTTCCACGAACACGTGCGCGCCATACGGTGCCACGCGCTCGACCCACAAGGCATGCTCGGCGGTCGGCGGACAGAGAATCACAAGGTCGGGTTTGGTTTGTTCCAAACACGCATGGTGGTCGGTGAAGACTTTATCATCGGGGATGCCGAACTTCGCTTTCGCCTCCGCCATGCGTTCCGGATGCGGATCGCAGATGCCGGTGATCTCCGCGTTGGGATGCTCATGCACGCAACGCAGCAGGTCGCCCATGTGCATGTGCGAGAACTCGATGCCGACGATTTTCCATTTCCTGTTCATGGTTCGGATGGGGTGAGATCGATGCCTTCGCCATTGGCCAACACCTGGTGGACTTGTCCGAGTCGATCGCACTCGGTGATGAACAGATCGGGACTGGCCGTGTTGAAGGCGAACATGTCGAAGTGATGCGGGATGACGAGACGGGTGTGCGTGGCCTTAGCGAGTTCCGCCGCCTCGCGGCCGTCGAGATTGCCAGCGACACGGCGCTCAGGCTTGTTGCCGTTGATCGGCAGGAACGAAACGTCCGGCGCGAAAGGCGCGATGGCGGGAATGAGGCCGTCGTGCAGCAGCGTGTCGCCGCTGTGATAGAAGGTGAAACCGCCGACTTGCGCGACGAAGCCGAGAAACTTGCAGCAGGCCTGTTCGTCGCGCTCGACGGTGTTGTGCGCGGCCGGGATGCCGTGGAGTGTCAACTTGCCAACTTCAACTGACTCGCCGGCGTCAATTTCCACCAACCGTGAATCCACCGCGCCCAGGCGATCCAACACAAATGAACGGTTGGCGCGCGGGATGATGAGTTTGGCCTGTGGATTGGTCTCGAAAAGCGGCAGCAGGGTCTCGGCGTCGAGGTGGTCGGTGTGGTTGTGGGAA
>DATISV010000110.1:0-3266 GCA_035468505.1 Luteolibacter sp.
GGGTGTTGTATGCGACATCGGCGCCGCCATTCGCGTCCGTCATGATCGAGTTGCCGGCGGTTGCCAGCGTGCCGAAGGTGAGGCTGCCGCTGCGCATGATGTAATCGACACCTGCGTTCGACCAATTTCCCGCCAACCCGATTCCGGCACCCATGGTGGTATCGAGATCGGCACCGATCGGGGTCTGGTCAAACGGCTCGTAAACAAAGGCTCCACCGGGCCCCGTGGGGATGTCCTGAGTAGTGGCAAAGAAGACGGCGGACGGCGTACTCTGGTTCTGCTGGGCCGACTTGTCGCGGGCCGTTACGGTATAACTGTAGGAGGTCGATGGATTGAGGCCGCCGTCGGCATAAGTCGTCGAGTCCTGCCAACCGCTGTCGTTGCCACCGGGGTTGCCGCTGGTTTCAGTGAAATAATACTCCACCGCGCTGCCCTCCGGATCGATCACGCTCTCCGCGGTCATGGTAATTTCGGTGGGAGAGGTTGCCACGGGCGCCACGGCGAAACCGGGCGTGGGTGGTGCGCCATTGTCCACCGGATCGGTGGTGGCTGAGGCGGCGGGCGACCAGCCGGTGGTGTTCAGGGCGGGCGTCTTGTCGCGGGCCCGCACGCGGTAGCTGAATTCCGTCTCGGCGGCCAGGCCCGTATCGACATAGGTCGGACTGTCCTGCCACCCGCTGTTGTTGCCGCCGCCGGAGACGTTTTCGAAGTAGTATTCGACCTCATTGAGATCGGTGGCGGTGGTGGCGGTCATGGTGATGCTGCTGTCTCCGATGGCGGTGGGCACTGTTTCCCAGGTCATCGGATCGGGAGACGGAGGGGTGGTGTCCTCGACCATCTGGTCGGTGGCGATCACGTCGGCGTAGTTGGTGGCGAAGCGGATTTCGTCGATTTTTGGGGAACCTGCGTTTTTGCCGCCAAAGCACAGGACATTGAATGTCGACTGATCGAGCACGGCGGAGCGGGTTGAAACCGGAGTGGATGGAAGCACCAGATCGCTGTCCGGCAGGTAGATTTCCACGGTATCCGGCGCGCTGGAATCCGCGCCCCAGGTGATTTTTCCGACGATCAAGGCGGTGGTGTCGCCGGAAATGCTGCCAGAGCTTGATGAAGTGGAGCGCCCCGGCGCCCAGGTGGCGGCCTGTGGGGTGGTCCCGCTGGCGATGTGCACCCCGATGGCTTCGCCGCCATCGTCCATGCCGCCGAAAAAGGACGAGCGAGCCGTTCCCAGGTGGAGGTAAAGTCCGGTATTGATGCTGGCGGTGTTGTTCGTCAGGAAGCTGAACCAGATTTCCGCACCGTCATCGAGCAAGCCGGCTTCGGCGAACTCGGGGCGGAGGAACGCCCCAGCGCTGCTTGCCGCACCGCTGTTGAAGGATTGATTTCCCGAGGTTGGCAGGATGCCGAAGCTCATGCTGCCCGGGGCGACGTTTAGGCCACCGAACCAATGGCCTTGAAGGCCGGCACCGACGACGTTCTCAGTCAGGATGGAATCCGAGTCCCCGAAGGATTCATATATGTAGGCATTGCCGGGTGACAGCCCGTCGAGGTTGATGCTGACCTCGGTTGGCGATGCGGAACCATTGGTGGGAACGACGGAGTAAACCACGGTGCCGGATGCCGACGGAGTCTCATCGACATAACTGGTTGCGGTGCCGTCCAGGGCTGGCTCGATGAGTAAGCCATCGCGCCGGACTTCGATGGCGGTGTAGTCGAGATTGTTTTCCCAGCTCAGCTTCACGCTGTTGCGGAAACGGTAGGCCTCAAGGGCTGTGATGCCCGCATCGAAGGTGAGTGACAGATCGGGCGTCGGCTCGCCGGGCATGGCGAAGCTCAGGGTGTATTCGATGAGGCCGGGTTCGGCACCCGCATCGAAGAAGACCGGAGGGTCGAAGGGTGCGGAAGCGGCGATTTCCACGCCATTGCGCAGCACCTGCAGGGCGGTCGGCGTTTCCTCGCCCTCACTCCAAGTCAGCGTCACGCCCGTGGCATCGCTGGTGGCTTCGAGGCGATAGGGCCCGCGGGCCGGGATCATCGCGGATATGGCATCGCCCATCGCCAGGCCGAGGTTGCTATAGGTCTTGGCGTTCTGGTTCCAGTGGATGCTGTCACCGCTGGGCGAGTCGTTTCTGAACTGCCAGAATTCCATGCCCTTGTAGGGCTGCCGGGCATCGACGACCGCGACATTGCCGTCGAATTCCGGGTATTTGGCGGCATCCGCCATCGCCAACTGGGCGAGTTCCACCTCGGTGTATTGGAAATTGAAATCCATCGACGAAGTCGCAATCACGAATGGCAGGCCGGGTGCGCCGAGGTCGTTGCGGACGTCCCTGATGAAGTTCGCCATGTTGGTCTCGTAGGCGGCGCTGCGGGTGGCATCGATGCGGTCGTTCCACCCTTGGTGCCATGCGAAGCCGGCGAACTCGTAGCCACCGTCGTCGTAGTCCGGAAAGTAGGTCGCGAGGTTGGCGGTGACGTCGTTGATGATATCGAGCATCTCACGGTAGGCGAACCCGGGATCATTCGCTCTCATTTGCCCCGTAAAGGGGCCGGAGCTGGGTGGTCGGAAATCGTAATCAAGGTCGCGGTTGCCCCATGCCGTCTTGATGATCAGAATCTGTTCTTCGTATAGACCGCTGACCACCTCGCCGAAGCCCATTTCCGGGCCGATGTTCGAGCCCGGACTTCCGCCACCATATCCTACGGTGAGTTGGCCGCCACCGTTTGTCCGTTCGCGAATCCACACATCATCGTAAACCCTGAACCCGCCGACACCGTCGCCAAGGAACGCGTATTCGGGCTCGTTGGCGATCAGGTATCGCACCGTTCCGGGGGTGGTGGTTTCGGAACCGACCTGGCCGAGGCCGACCATGTTCGACTGGCCGGCGAGGATGAAAATTTTCACCGGGCTCGGGCCCGCCTGCTGGGCGAAGCCCATGGAAGCGGCAGCGAGCAGGGCAGCGGATAGAATGGATAAAAGGCGTGGTGTTGAGGGCATGGGATGGGTTTGGTTGGATGGTTCAGTCCAAAGGCGTCAGAGTGAAGTCGCGGATGGTGATGCCGCGCATGTAGTAGTGGCCGCGATGGAAGCTGAGCGTGTTCCGGCCTTGCTTGAGTTCGATCTCGACGGGTTCGAGCTCGCCCTATAGACCGATGATGCAGGGGAGTGGGATGATCAAGTTCGCGGCGCCGGTGACCGCCAGGAAGAGGTGCTGTTTCGAGGCGGGTGTGGCCAGCCGGGTGCCATCCGCATTATTTGAGCGGTG
>DATISV010000111.1:0-3210 GCA_035468505.1 Luteolibacter sp.
CCACGAATGCATCGAGCATCCCATAAGCCATGTCCTCGAAGATATCCTCCGGCAGACGAAGGAGGTTTTCATCGCCGAACCATTCCTCGGCCTCTTCTTCATCTTCCGGTGAGCGGATTTCACCGGTCGTCAGGTCGAGAAAGGCGGAATCCGGTCCTTCGTCGAAGCCGATGCGGTCGGAGTCGGCGAGCCAGTCGAAGACGGATTCGATTTCCATGATGCGCAGTTGGAGTTTTCGCGGCGGTTTCATGATCTTTTGCCTATTCGCAGTCCAGATGGACCGGGCCGTCTTCGGTGTCGATCCACTCATGGCCATCGAGGTCGATCCAGCCGCCGCAGACCGCGCATGCGTTCCACTGGTCGAGGACCGGGCCGGGCGGCCATTGCGGCGCGCGGGAGTCGCGCAGCGCCTCCGGCGGCGCGATGACAAAACGGGTGTCTGGCAGCGGCTCCATGCCCCATGTCCGGAAATGACGCACCAGCGCCGCCTGATCAGCCTCAATCCCATTCCACGGCAATTCCCTGACCTCCTCATCGAAGTCGTCGTATCCGTGTGGCAGGTGCTGGAGCGGTGTGGTGTCGAGCAACACCGCGCCGACACGCGCATCGGCCATGTCATAGACGAAGCGCCGCATGACCTCGCGGCCGAGACCGATGTGGCGGAATGGCGGCCGCAAAGCGATGAAGTGGACACAGAGAATGCCCGTGGCGGGATCGAGCAGACGCGGGAGGGGATCGAGGAAACGCCTGTGGCCATGATCGATGATATTTTCGTAAACATGGCTGAGTCCGCTATCGAGATCCCACAGGCGGAGAAACGCACCCGCCGATTCCGGCTCCTCCGCGTAAAGATAGTGGGCGTATAGCTGGCCGGCCGGCTTCCCGCCACACAGGATCCGGCCGTCGATTTCCAACACGCACTCGTCGTGCCGCAGGTCGGGCTCCTCGCCTTCGTCGAGGCGATGGATTTTCCACTCGCAGCTCACGTTTTCCATGTGCGATCCGTAGCAGAATGCCGTCGGTTTGTTCAACCCGCGTGTTGGGCTGTGCATCAGGCACATCCGCCGATGGCAAAACGAATTCGGGAAGCTCATGAAACGTGTGGATTCAAAAGCTGAATCCCACCGATGCCCGGAGTCCGTGGGAGTCGTATCCACTTCCAAACTCGCCCATGTAGCCGAACTGGATCAAGCCGTCATCCACGGCGAAGCCGACGCCGGCCTCGATGCGGAGGCGGTCGGTGCCGGAGTCGAAACCGGGCATCGTGAAGGAAGTGCCGGGCGCTCCCGTGAAGCCGGCGTTGAAAGCCTTGTCGTCGATCCCGAAGTCATGCACCCAGGCCGCTCCGAGGAACGGGAGAGTTGTGAAGTTGCCGCAATCGATTTCCCCGGCGAGCTGGATTCCGAGTTCGGAATACAATGCGTCGGTGCTGCGGCCGTCGGTGAGCAGGCTCGTCGGGCCCGCTCCGGTTTCGCGAATGCCATCTTCGTCGAGATAGAGGTATTCCAACCCCGCGAAGGGTTCGATCCGCCAGTTTTCGCTCAACCGGAAGATGATGCCACCGCCAAGCGCGGCGGAGAAGAGGTTGCCGTCGTAGCTGCTCTCCGCGATGCCACCGGGGATTGCGGGCGAAGTCGTACGATGGACATCGTAGTCCTGGCGCCCGTAGCTTGCCGAGCCGTTGATCCACCAGCGGTCGGTGAACCAGCCGCCGTAGAGGGATGCCGACATCGCCTCGATGTCACCATCGCCCATTCCATCGTCGAGATCGATGTTCGAGTCCGCATAGGTCAAGGCTCCGCCGAGGAGGAAGTGCTCGTTCACGAGCGTGTCGTATCCGAGCGAGAATCCCGAGCTGCGTTGGTCGTAGCCTGTGTAGCCATCCTGCCCGTCCTGTGAACCCCAGTGATGGAATCCGGTCATCCACGCGCCGGTCCGCGCGCCTGCGGGCGCTACCGGATCGGGCGCGGCGGCCACTGGCGATTTGCTTGAGGAAAAACCCGCGGGCAACTTGACCCGGCTAGGTATTCCGCTTCCCTCCCAAGGCAGCACCGAGCGCATCCGGCGCCCCAGCAGGCGGTTGAGGTCGCGGCCGGCATCGAGGGTGGCGCGCGTCATCGAGTTGTAGATTCCGGGGTTCAGGCTCTCGAAGACATCGGTCAGTTCCCCCGTATCGGAAATGAACTGCCATTCGCCCAGAGTGGCCGCAAGGTCCCCGGAAACGATGGGCGCGATGGAGTCCAGATAGCCGCCGATGGCCTGCTGGCCCGGATTGCGGCCGAAGGTGCGGAAGGGTGCCACCGCGAGTTCCAACTGCAGCGTGTCCGGGAGATAGTTCAGGCTGGACTGGATCATCAACGAGGACGGCAGGGTGGCGGATCCGAAGGTGCCGGTGAGGCTCTCGCCAACCATCACGTCGAAGGTTTCCCCATCGCGATAGATCCGGGGTGCTGCGATCACTTCGAGCCCGGTGTCCCCGCTGATGACGGCGCTCCCGTCGATCTCGAGCCGCCCGTAGCCGCCATCGAACAATTCGACGCGGAGTCCTCCGGAATCGACGATGGTGTAGTCTTCACTGATCCGGAGCGTTCCCTGGTTCACGGCGAGGCGCTCGATGCTGCGGAACGCGTCCGGCTCGAAGTCGAGAACCCGCCGGTCTTCGATCGAAATCGTATCAATGCCGGCGTCTCCGAAAACACTGCCTGTGAATCCACCGTTGCCGCCGAAGGCGATGAGGTCGTTTCCCTCGCCGAGCACGATGTCGCCCCGCACCAGCGAGGACCCGAGCAGACGCACGATGTCGTCGCCGGCACCGGCATCGACGACAGTGCCGCCGGAGATCCCGCCATTCTTGCGGATGACAATCTCGCCGGTGCCTTCGTTGACGATGGTGTCGTTTCCGGAGCCGGTGCGGATCGCGATCGCCGACTCGACCACCGTGCGGAAGGTCGTTCCGCTGGCAGACGCGTCTGCGGAAACGTCGATGAGTCCCGAGTTCACGATCACGTTGCCTCCGTCGCCCGCCTCGATTCCGATCGCCGTGGCCACGGCCGCCGCATTGCCGGTTTCGAAAGCGTCACCCGCCCAGCCTGCCCCGACTTCCGAGGTGGCAGTTGCGTTTGCGGTGGCTACTACGCGGAGCGTCCCCTCGTTGATGATCTCGTTGGCTCCGTCTCCCGCGCGGATGCCCATGGCGCTTCCCCGCACGGT
>DATISV010000112.1:0-2189 GCA_035468505.1 Luteolibacter sp.
GCCCGGCGCTGATCCTTCACTTTCTCAGCGCTCCGCCGCCGCCCGGCGCAGGCGGTCCATGATGGCCACCCCGAGCCCCGTCTCGCTCACCGGCTCGGCGACGATGCAATCGACACCGGACTCATCGAGCACACGCATCACATGGAACAGGCGGATCGCGGCCTCGGCCAGCTTGCCGCTGCCGGGACTGAGCGCTTCCACCGACTCCCAGTCGTGCATTTCCGCATAAGGCCCTTCGCCACGGTAGCTGAGCAGGGCGTAGCGTTTCCCGGTCTCGGGTTTGAAATCCTCGGGTTTGTCCAACAAAACCAGCGGCGTCACCGGCGCGTAATGACTGGGAAGCTGGCCGGGCGCGTGCGGTGCGTCGCCGGGTTTTTCCCTCACCTTCACCACCTTGCCGAAAGGCTGCAGCATTTCCTTGGTCACCGGACCGGCACGGTGCAGGTGGAACAATGGCTTTTTCCCATCGCGCGGCTCGATGGATATGATGGTGCTCTCCAGTCCTTCCGAGCACGCACCGCCATCGACGATCAACGGAATCCGCCCGCCGAGTTCCTTCATCACCGCACCGGCCGAGGTGGGGGAAATGCGCCCGAAGCGATTGGCGCTGGGAGCGGCCACCGGACTGCCGAGCGCCTTGCAGACCGCGCGGAACACCGGATGCGCGCTGCAACGCACCGCCACGGTGGGCAGGCCGCTGGTCACAATGTCCGGCACCTCCGGCTGCTTCGGGAGAATCAGAGTGAGCGGCCCCGGCCAGAATTCGGAAGTCAGTTTCTCCACCGTTTCGGAAATTTCCTCCGGCACTTGCGCCACTCTCGACAACTCGCCGCGCCGTGCGATGTGGACGATGAGCGGATCGAACGACGGACGCTCCTTCGCCGCGAAAACCCTGGCCGCCGCCTCGGGATTCAACGCATCCGCCGCGAGTCCGTAAACCGTTTCCGTGGGCAGCGCCACCACCTCGCCGGAGCGTAACAGATCACATGCCGCCTCCACCGCGTCCTTCTTGTCCTCGTCCGTCGCCTGAATCGTCCGCGTTTCCATCGCGCGCGCAGACTGACAGAACCCGCCCGCATTCCGCGAGTGCGGATTTTCCGGAAATCTTCCGTTTGCCATCCCTCAGGCACGGGCCAGACTGCGATTCATGCACTCCCGGATCATCGCCATTGCGGCATTCTGTCTGCCTTGTTTGCCATCCACCGGTCGCGCCGCTCCATGCGTCACACTGGGAGATTCGCTCACCTTCGCCTACGAGGCGGAGTTCGGATTCGAGGTCACGGTGCCCTTCGGTCCCACTTACGGCGACGGCTTTGGCCCCGAGGTGCGCAATTGGGTGGAAATCCTCCGCGACCCCGCCTACCGCGGCGCGGACTTCGATTTCGGCGCTCGCGATGAGTTCGAACTCGATTTCTTTTTCTACAGTTATGACCTGCTGTTTCGCCACCAATACAACTGGGCTCTGCCCGGACTGAGGATCTATGAACTGCGGGACTTCATGGAGGCGAGTCTCACTTTCCGGGACCTGGTCGAGGCCGACCCCGATCTCTCGCTATTGCTGGATTTGTCGGATATCAATCTGGACACCGCCTTCGAACTCACCGATCTGGAAGACCAGATCCGCGACACCGCCGAGCGGCTGGTCTTTTTCATCGGCGGCAACGACGTCCGCGGCGTCTATGGCGACATCTATCAGGGTGCGTCGCCGGATGCGTTCATCGTTTCGTTCATCGACGATGCCACGGCCATCCTCGACCGCGTCCAGTTTCTCAACCCGGATCTCCCGGTGGTGGTGGTGAACGTGCCGCACATCGGCATCACGCCCGACATCAAAAACAGCTACCCCACCGACCCGGCCGGCACCGGACGGGTGACCGCCGCGCTGAGTGAGTTGAACCGCCAACTCAAGGCACTGGCCGATGCGCGCGGCTATGGCTACGCCGATGTGTTCACGCCCACGCTGCCAATGCTGGGAGACGCACCCTATGCGATTCACGGAATTCCGTTTCTCAATGCGGGATCCACCAGCGGAAACCTCGACTACGTCTGGCTCAACGGCGAATACAGCGCCAATTTCCACCCCAATACCAACGGCCAGGCCATCATCGCCAACGAGATCATCGACGCCTTCAACACCCGCTATGGCCATGGCATTCCACCGCTCACCGCCACCGAAATCCTCGGCGGCC
>DATISV010000113.1:0-3654 GCA_035468505.1 Luteolibacter sp.
CACCACGATGCGCGGGAAGACCGGGGCGGGTTTGCCGATGACGTGGCCTTCGGGGATGAGTCCCCAGCGCAGTTCGTGGAGACCGAGTTCGGTGAGTTCGGGCAGGTTGAGCTGGGCGGCGAGTTTTTCCGCGGCGGCGGGGAGGACCGGCGAGAGCAGCACGGTGCAGTGGGCGACGCTTTCGACGAGATGTTGCAGAACGGTGGCGAGGCGCGCGGATTTTTCCGGGTCCTTGGCGAGTTCCCACGGCTTCATGCGCTCGGCGTATTGGTTGCAATGCACCACGTGGCGGCCGATGGCTTCGAGGCCTTTGGAGACGTCGAAGGCATCCATCGCCTCGCGATAGGCGGTGGTGGAATCGGCGAGCGATTCCTGGAGCGCGAGGTCGGCGTCGTGGAAGGTGCCGCCGCGGGTGATCGCGCCGCCGGTATAGCGCTGGCTCATGTTTAGCGCGCGGTTGCAGAGGTTGCCGAGTTCGTTGGCCAGTTCGGTGTTGAAGAGCATGACGAGGCGCTCGATGTCGAAATCGGAATCGCGGCCGGTGACGATGTCGCGCACGAGATAGTAACGCAGCGCCTCGACGCCGAAGGTTTCGGCGAGTTCGTCGGGATCGACGATGTTGCCGAGCGACTTGCTCATGTTCTCGCCGCGAATGTTCCACCAGCCGTGGACGAGCAGCCGCGGCATGCGTTCGTTCGGGATGCCCATGGCATGCAGCATGCACAGCCAGTAGATGCCGTGCGCGGGAACGAGGATGTCCTTGCCGATGATGTGCACCGGGCGTTCGTCGGCGGTCCACAGCGTGTCGAAGTCCGGCAGCCCGGCGTCCGCCGCAGCCTGATAGCCGGCGAAGGAGACGTAGTTGATGAGCGCGTCGAACCAGACGTAGGTGACGAAGTCTGTGTCGAAGGGAATTTCGATGCCCCAGTGCAGGCGCTCCTTGGGACGGGAAATGCACAGGTCGGTGTCGGGATTGCGTTCGAGCGCGTTGAGCAGCTCGGCCTTGCGGAAGGCGGGGATCACCGCGTCGGCGGTGGATTCGAGATACTTCTTCAGCCACGCGGTGTGCTCGCTGAGTTTGAAATACCAGTTTTCCTCCACCAGCTCGACCACCTCGCCCCACTCGGGACCGAAGTTTCCGGATTCATCGCGGTCGCGGTCGGTTAGAAACTGTTCCTGCCGCACCGAATAGTGGCCGGAGTGGGCTTTTTTGTAGAGCTGGCCCTTTGCCATCAGGTCGCTGAGAATGGCTTGGACGCAGACCTTGTGGCGCGGATCGGTGGTGGCGGCCCAGCCGTCGTAGTGGACACCGAGTTTCTGCCAGAGATCGAGGAACGACTGCGTCACGCGCGCCACGAACTCGGCGGGTGCCACGCCTTCCTTTTCCGCCGTCTGCTGGACCTTCTGGCCGTGCTGGTCCACGCCGGTAAGGAAATACGCCTCGTCACCGCGCAGGCGGCGGTAGCGGACGAGCACGTCGGCGAGCACCTTTTCGTAGGCGTGGCCGATGTGCGGTTTGCCGTTGGTGTAATCGATGGCGGTGGTGAGGTAGAACATGGCGCGGCGGACGAGAAAAGCAGGGGCGCGGGAGCGGTGCAAGGCGGGTCTCACTCGAAAAACGTGTCGTCGTGCGCATAGGGCGGCGCGCAGCAGCACAGGAAACGCAGCGGCTCGGTGGCGCGGATTTGATGCCAGGCACCTGCCGGGATCAGGATCGCGTCGCCAGGGCCGACCTCGCGCGTTTCGCCGTCGATTTCCATTTCACCGCGGCCATCTAACAGAAAGTAGAGCTCCTCGCTGGCCTTGTGGTAATGGCGGTCGGTGGCCGCGCTGGCGGGCAGGGTGGCCTCGGCGAGGCTCTGGTTGGCGACCGGGGCGTTGGCGCGGTCGAGGATGCTGCGGATGGTCGAACCGTCCTTGGTGGTGAAGGGCGGTTGTTCGTCGATGTTGCGGACTTCCATGCGGCGAGGAAACCATCCGCGAACCGATTCGCAAGAATAGGGGTATGAAAAATGTGCGGCCGGGCCGACCGGCGCACCATGGGGGGAAGTGGTGCGTCCGGCCGCCCGGCCATCGGTTTGGGGGGATTTTTCAGGGAGTCCGGCCGTCGGAGAATCCGGCCTGCATGGCGTTGACGTGCAGGGTGCGGCGGATGTTGAAGGTGACCGGCGGGCAGAGCATCTCGCGGCCGAAGACCGTTTCGCTCACAAGCACGAGTGTGTAGTCGCCGTCGTTCTCCAGCTTGGATTCGAGTTCGGTGACGCGCAGCACGTGGCTCTCGCTGGTCTCGCGGTCCATCGGGAAGGCTTTGACGATTTTCCCGTCCACGCCCTGGTACTGGGTGCCTTCGAAGAGCAGCAGGAAGGTGTCGCTGCGCGGATAGAGGTCGTGGAGCAGGAGTTCCACCTGCGGCATCTGGAAGCGGACGCGATCGCCGGTTCTGACGCCCTTGATTTCACCCGAGGCGACCGGCCAGACCTGCACCTTGGCGGATGCGATCTGGCTTTGCGGAACATCGCCATCCGGCAGTGCGTGGATGACGAAGTGTTCCTCACCGGAGGCCTTGGTGGGATCCGCGGCGGTGACCGAGGACGCATCATAGCTGAGCACATGCTGGCCGTTGGAGCTGATCAGGGCGCTGCTGCGAGGGGTGCCGGACAACACTTCCACGGTATCGAGCGACTGGATCGTTTCGCCTGTATTGGGATTCTTCGGGAAATGGGCGACGTGCCTTTCCAACAGGACGCTGGAGGCGGCCTGCGGCAGATCCAGACCGGTGAGCAGGTCGCTCACCTGGATTTCCACCCGGAACGGCTGGTCCACGCGGGTGCGGGGAATCTCGCCGTAGGGATCGAGCGTGACGATAGTGACCTCCGCCTTCGGCAGGTAGGCACCCACCAGTTTCTGGTCGAGCAGGTAATCCCGTGGCGGGGCGGACGACACGGTCCACAACTGGAACAGCGCGCCACCGGACTCGAGACTGAGCGGGGATGGCGACCGGCCCTCGGTGGAAACCGGCATATCCCAGACGATGCCGGTGGTCTGCTGGTGCTGGCGGATGAAGTGGAAGTGTTCCTGCTGGGCGGACGCCGGTGCGGCGAGAGCCATCAGCAACATCAAGCGATTGACGGTTTTCATGGGGTGGGGGGATGGTTTGGTTTCGCGGTGCGGAAGGAAATCGGTCCGTGCTGATGGACGGCGACGACGATCTTTCCTTGTTTCTGCCAATGCTCGGCGCGTCCGGCGGGCAGTTCGGATTTGCCGGCGGCCTGGTCGATGCTCACCTCGAAGGTGTCGAGCCAGGCGAAGTTGGCGCCGAGGAATTCGGTCCACGGCACCAGCTCGCCGGAGGGCTCGCGATTCATCCGCGATTGCAATTTCGCGGGAATGTGAAGGACCGCGCCGTCGGGGACCAGGGTCCAGCGTTCGCCATCGCTCAGGATGGTGGACTGCCCGAGAATCGACTGACCGGCCGGGCGACCGACTTCCGCTTTCCCTTCGGCCGGCTTCTGCAGGCGGACCATCGGGTCCGCCTGCTGGAGCCGTGCCAACTCATCGGAGGTGATGCGCGGAACGATCGGCTGCCTGGCGTGCAGGCTCACGACCGTCGCACAAAGCATGAGGATGGCTTTCATGGTATTGAGGCTCAGTCGA
>DATISV010000114.1:0-4992 GCA_035468505.1 Luteolibacter sp.
CGGGGGGCTTCCTACGCCGCCGAGGCGATCATCGAGGGCCAGCTCAAGGCGGGTGTCGTCGCCACCAAGGGCGTCATCGATTTCACCACGCTCACCAAGGATCTGATCGATCTGGGTTTGGACTTCGCCATCGACGGCAGCGACCGCAGGTTCGCGCTCAAGCAGTCGCTGGTGGAGTTGGAAAACATGGTTGGCGACGAAGGCATCCTGCGCGTCGAAATCTTCCGCCAGCAGGAGGCGCTGCGCGCCATGTCGGAGGAATACCGCGCCCTGCTGCAGAAGGGTGCGAGGCTGCTGGATGAGCGCGAAGCCTACAACAAGCGCGTCGCCGAGCTGGTGCAGCGCAACCGCTACGCGGACATGAGTTTCCGCGTTTCCCGCAACGCCGCGCTGCAACGCTATCAGGAAGCCTTCGATCTCGCCGCCCGCTATGCCTATCTCGCGGCCAAGGCCTACGATTACGAAACCAACCTGAATGCCAACGATCCCGGCTCCGCGCAGGCCATGCTCACCGACATTGTCCGGGAGCGCAGCCTCGGATATGTCAGTTATGGAGTTCCTTATCAGGGATACGGCGGACTCGCGGAGCGCCTCGCCATGATGAAGGCGAACTTCGACGTTCTCAAGGGCCAGCTCGGTCTCAACAACCCGCAGTCCGAAACCGGCCGCTTCTCGCTCCGCCGCGAGCTGTTCCGCATCGCTGCGGATGAGACATCCAATCCCGCATGGCGCGACACCCTGGCATCCAGGAAGATCGCCAACCTCTGGGACATGCCCGAGTTCCGGCGCTACTGCCGCCCGTTTTCCGCCTACGATCCGGCCGTGCCCGAGCCCGCGCTCGTCATCGATTTCTCCTCCGAGGTCGTCGCCGGCAAGAACTTCTTCGGCCAGGCGCTGGCCGGTGGCGACAACTCCTACGATGCCACCAACTTCTCCACCAAGATCTCGTCCGTCGGCGCGTGGTTCGAGGGATATCTCAGCGAGGGCTTTTCGACCGGCTTGTCCGAAACCCCGCGCATCTATCTGGTGCCGGTGGGGTCCGATGTGATGATGTATCCCTCCGACGACCGGCTCGGCGTCCGCATGTGGGACGTGCTTGATCAGAAGATCCCGGTGCCATTCCCGGTGACGAATTCCGATCTCGGCGACAGCAGGTGGCGTCCGCTCGACACGCTCGGCGGCACGCAGGGCGAGATCCGCCGCTTCTCCAGCTTCCGCGCCTATCCGGACAGCGGCTACTTCAGCGAGGGCGAAATGACCTTCGACACCCGCCTCGTCGGCCGCTCGGTCTGGAACACCCGCTGGCTGCTCATCATCCCGGGCCGGACGCTCAGCGCCGATGCCGACACGGGGATCGACACCTTCATCGACAACGTCACCGACATCAAACTCTACTTCCAGACCTACGGCATGTCCGGAAACTAACAATCTGCCAGCACACGCCACATGAAATCGTTTTCCCAATGCCATCCGGCATGGCTCGCCATGCTCGCCGGCGCCGCCATGTCGCACGCCGCCACCGTGCCCGAGCCGGCCACCATCATCTACGGCGAAGTGCTCCACCGCACCAACGGTCACGAATACCGCCTCACCGAGGGCACGCTCACCTGGACGCTGCGCGATCAGAACGGCACGCCCTTCACCTTCACCGCGGAACTCGAAGACATCAAAGGCACCTTCTCCTACCGCATGAGCATCCCGCACCAGGCGCTGGCGTCGGGATTGAGCGTCGATCCCGCCGTCATCCCGCTCCGCCCCGGCGAGACAAGATATGACTTTGTCTCCATCGAGATCGATGGTTCGCCCGCCGAGGTGGTTTCCTCCGGCGACGATTTCCTCAAGCTTCTCCAGAAATCCCGCGCCGCCACCCACCGCATCGATCTGCGCATTGGCTTCGACCTGGCCGACACCGATGGCGACGGCATGCCGGACTGGTGGGAAATCCGCCACGGGCTCGATTGGCAGACACCCGACGGCGGGCTCGATCCCGATGGCGACGGCTGGTCGAACCTGCGCGAATACCTCGGCGGCAGCGATCCGAACCGCGACGACCGCGTGCCATCGCTCCAAACCCGGGAACTCGCCGCCTACGGCGAATCCGCCAACGGCGTCTGGCTGCGCGCCATCGATGCCGACACTCCGCCGTCCGATCTGGTTTTCACGCTCGCCGCCCTCCCGGCGGGCGGGGAACTGCATTTCGACGACGGCAGTGAAGACGGCTTGATTCTGGAAACAGGAGATGCCTTCACCCAACAGGACCTGGATGCGGGACGGCTGACCTACCGCCACGCCGATGCGCAAACCAAGGAAGCCACGCTCGCCGTTTCCCTCAGCGATGGCGTGCATGAGGCGCAAGAGGCCGAGGTCGCCATCCATGTCTTCGCGCCCGATCCCGAGGTGGCCGCCAATGCCTCCATCAACCAGGCTCCCCAGTGGTGGCGCGATGAAAACGCCATGTTCGAGGCTTACTGGAGCTTGCGCGAAAATGTCCTCAGCGGCGATTTCGTGGAATCCGCGCTGCTCTATTTCATGGGCCGCAATTACGGCTGGACCCTCTGGGACCAGCGTTCCCACACCCTGCCAGTCACGCTCCGGGCGGCCGGTGCCGGCTCGCATTTCATCATCGGCGGCGACAGCGACGACGAGCTAACAGGCGGCGGCGAGGACGATATCCTCTCCGGCGGGCGCGGCACCAACCGCCTCACCGGCGGCGGCGGCAGGGATTTGTTCATGGTCGGCCAGCCCGGCGTGGAAATCGTCACGGATTTCGAGCCGCTCGAGGACGTGCTCGATCTGAGTTCCCTGCTGCGCGGAAAATCCGGATCGCTCGACTCCTTCGTGCAGGCCGATTCCGGTGGTGCCGACACGGAAATCCGCGTCAGCCAGGACGCGGATGGCGATTTCTCCGACGCGACGATTCGTCTCGAAGGCATCGCGCTGGTGCAGGACGATCTGCACCGGTTGTGGTCGCGCGGCCAGTTGCGGCTCGGTGCCGTGAAGGGATTCTCGAGCGTGACGCTCGAAGGCTGGCCCTCCGCGGCCATCGAGGAAGGTCATTCCACCGCACGGCTCACCGTTCGGCGCCAGGGACCGGTCGCCGAGCCTCTGACCGTTTCTTTGTCCATTTCCGGCAGCGCCACCAATGGCGTCGATTACACCACGCTGCCCGCCACTGTCCGTTTCGCCGTCGGCATTGAGGCCGTGCCGTTGACGATCGAACCGCTGATCGATGGTGCCAACGAGTTCACCGAGCAGGTCAATCTAAGCCTCGCATCCGGCACGGGCTACGTGCTCGGCCAGCCGTCCGGAGGCCAGGTCCAGATCATCGATGCCCAGCAGCGCTTCAACATCGTTCCCGTGGACCATCACACCGTGGCCGGCGGCGATCCCGGCTACCTGCGCATCACCCGCCAGGGACCGCGAAACGGAATGGTCGAACTGCTGCTCTCCTTCGGCGGCACCGCGGTGCGCGATGTCGATTACCAGTCCATCCAGACGCTCGTCACCTTCAGCGACCAGCAGGCCTCCAAGCTCATTCCAGTACAGGCGCTGGCACTCGGCGATCTATCCGGCGCGGAAAAGAGCAAGCTGCTCACGGTTTCCATCCGCCCGCCCTTCGAGGACGAGTATCTGTTAGGAAACTCGCCTACCGCCGGCATCCGCCTGCTTTCCGAAACGCTCGACTTCGAGCAATGGGCCGCGGAATCCATCGCCGATGCGGATCCCGGCCTGACCACCTCGGATGTCATGAACCTGCAATCCCCGCGCACCGGCCTCAGCGCGCTGCTCGAATACGCTTCGTCCTACGGCCTCGATCTCAATGACGGCGTGGATCCCCAGGAGCGGGCATCGCTTCATCCGCGCCTCGCCCGCGACGGCGGCGGATGGTTCTTCGAGTTCTCCAAACGCCTCAACGACCCCCGCCTCGAATATGTCGTCGAGCGCTCGTCGGACATGATCCAATGGCACAGCGATCCAGGACTGTTCAGCCCGATCCCGCTCGATGCGGCCAGTGAGAACCGCGGGCGCGTGCGCTTCCGCGTCCACGAGCCCGAGAGCGGCCCGCTTCCCTACATGCGTGTCCGCGTGACCCTCAAAGACTGAACCGCAGCATGATTCCCCGCATGAATTCCCGGCCTGCCTGCCCGATCTTCCGGCGAATCCATCGCCTGGCTGGATGCGCGCTGGCTGCCGGAATCGTCCTCGCCGCATCCTGCGAACGCGGCACCGCACCCGCACCGGATGAGCCGGCCACGCCGGACGATCCCGTCGCCATCGAGATCGGCGAGCGCGAGGTGCGGCTCAGCGAGTTGCAGGCGGAAATCGATTTCCTGCGCGAAAAACGCAGCCCGTCCGCCGCCAATCCCGACGCCTTCCTCGCGGCCAGCATCGAGCGCCGCGTGGCCTTGTCGAAGGCGCTCGAACTCGGCCTCGACCGCGACCCCGAACTCCGCCGCCAATGGGAAAACCTCCTCATCGGCCGACTCCGCGAAACCGCGATTGAAACCCAGCTCCGCCAAGCCGCCGTCACCGACGCGGAAATAGAGGATTACTTCCGGCGTCATCAAAACGCCTACTCGAGTCCCGCGCGGTTGCATCTCGCGCTGCTCTTCCTCTCCGTCCCCGCCCGCGCGGACGACACGGCCCGTGCCGCCGTGCGCGAGCGCATGGAACAGGCCCGCGCCATCGCCCTCGAACTGCCGGACAACACCCGCGGCTTCGGCGAACATGCCATGACTTATTCCGAGGAGGCCACCCGCCGCTTCAAGGGCGGCGACATCGGCTGGCTCGAAGCCGGCGCCTCCGCCTATCGCTGGCCGGATGAAGTCGTCGAGGCCGGCTTCGCCCTGCAAAACACCGGCGACATCAGCGAGGTCATCGAAACCCCCGGCGGATTCTATCTGCTCAAGAAACTCGATGCCCGCGAGCCCACCGTGCGCTCGCTCGACGGACGACTGCGCGCCACCCTCGTCAACGCCCTGTTGAAGGAAA
>DATISV010000115.1:0-4428 GCA_035468505.1 Luteolibacter sp.
AATGGGTTTTTCAGGAAGCGGCGGGCGGAGGAGCGCCAAAGGCCCCCTGGATCTTCGCCTGCGGGATCGGCTCGGTGGAAAGATCGGACAATGCCTCCAGAATCGCCCGCGCCCGGTCACTGCGGGATTCGAGCAGGAGCGGCAGCGCACCCCTCAGCGCCTCGATGCGGAAATCCTCGTCCCCCCCGGCGCGGTCGATGCGGTCGAGGAACGCGGCGAGGTCCAGCAGCTTGTGGCGCACCTCGATGAATTGCAGGTCCAGCAGCTCTTTCTTCTGCGGCATGCCTGCGGGGTACTCCCGCAGGCGACCGGTGGCAACCCCGGAGAATCACGGGAACACAGGAAATTTCGTAAACCCGAAAGCCTTTTCTCTCCAAATAGTCCTGATTGATTGACATTTTTGGAATTTTCTCCATTTTCGCGCGGAAATTTTAAAACAAAGTGCGTTTCCCTTGCCGCCAGCGAATTTCCCGGCCAGTCACCACAGTGACGGTTGCCGGATTGACCGGGCTGCTGATGACCCAGGCGGTCACCGGGCAGACCCGTTATGATTTCGGCAATCCGAACGCCGAGGAGCAGCTCCACATCGAACGGATCAACCGCGCACGAGCCAATCCGTCGGCGGAAGGCCAGCGGCTGGCCGCGACGACGGACCCGAACATCCTGGCGGCCTACGCTTATTTCAATGTGAACCTGGCGATGATGCAGAGCGAGTTCAACGCGATCACCGCCGCCCCGCCACTGGCACCCAACGGCGCGTTGACCGTCGCGGCGCGCGGCCACTCGGAGTGGATGCTGGCCAACAACGTCCAGCAGCACGACCAGTACAATCCCTACAACACCTCAGCCATGCGGATGCAGGCAGCCGGATACGATTCTCAGACCGTGGGCGAAAACATTTATTCCTACTGCAAATACGGCGACTACGGTCACGCCGGTTTCCAGGTGGATTGGGGCCCCGGCACCGGCGGCATGCTCAACGGCCGCGGCCACAGGGTGAACATCCACAAGGCGAGTTACCGCGAAATCGGCGTGGGAGTCATCATCGGCGGCAACGGCATTTACCCGAACGTGGGACCGCAGCTCATCACTCAAAACTTCGGCACCCGAGCCGGACACCCGAGTTTCGCCACCGGTGTGGCTTATTACGATCTCAATTCAAACGACACCTATGACATAGGAGAGGGCATCTCCGGGCTGAGGGTCGATGTGAGCGGTGCGGATTATTACTGTGAAACGGCGGCCGGCGGCGGCTGGGTGGTGCCGGTCCCGGCGCAGGCGACCACGCGCACCGTGACATTTTCCGGATTGAACGCAAACCACGGCACGCCGCTCGCCATCCCGCTGAATCAAAATGCCAAGGCCGACTTGAAGCTGAGCTACGCGCCGCCCGCGATCACCAGCGCTGCCACCGCCACGGCGAACGAAAGCCACACGCTGACATTCCAACCTGTAACCGGTGCCACCGCATACCAATGTACCGCAAAGTCGATGGCAGCCGCCGCCGGTGAACGGTGCGAAAGCACCGTCGGCATCCTCACGCAAACCACCGGCACCTATCCGATCCTCAGCACCGGCGTGAAATACGAGGGCGCATCCTCGTTTCATTTGCTCAACTCGACCGGCCACAGCCAGTGGCTGGAGCTGAATCGGGATTTTTTCGGCGGATCTTCTCCCTCGATCTCGTTCCAGAGCCGCATCCGCTACGCCACCAGCGACGAGAAATTCCTTGTCCAGGTGCAGGAAAGCGGCGGCACGACATGGCAGACGGTGAACCAGCAGATCGGCACCAACGGGCCGGGACAATCCGGCTTCATACCGCGTTCGATCGCGCTGCCGTCCATGGCCGGGAAATCCTTCCGCGTCCGCTTCCGGCTCGATTTCAACTACAGCGGCTACGGCTACTATCCCAACGACACCGAAATCGTCGGCTGGTTCATCGATGACATCCGCTTCACCGACATCCTTCAAACCCAAATCCTCGCCAGCGGCACGGTGGCCGGCACCACATGGACCTTTGCGCCCAGCCTCGGCGAATACCTGCTCAACGTGGCACCCGTCATCTCGGGTCGGACGTTTCCCACTGCCAGCCAGATCGTGCAAACCGTGGAGTCCACCCAATCGGGCTTCGACGCCTGGGCCGCGAACCACGAATCCGCCGCCGGCCTGCCGCCCGGTTCGCTCGCCGATCCCCATGGCGATGCCGACAAGGACGGCCGCTGCAATCTCATCGAATACGCACTGGGCGGATCACCCGTCAGCACCGACGACCCGCCCGGCAGCGTGCCGGAATCCATGATCGACGGAACCCACTTCGTTCTCCGCTACCGCGTCGATACCTCGCTCGACGACGTGATCGTCACTCCGCAGGCCTGCCCCACACTGGGATCATGGAAATCACCGGGAGAATCCGGCACGCCCGACGGGTTCACGGTGGAAACCGTCGCCACGGAAGGTACTTACGAGACTCGGGAGGCGCGCATCCCGATCGATGGCCCCACCCGTTGTTTCCTGCGCTTGCGTGTTCACCGTCCATGACGATGATCCGCGCCTCAGATCCATGAAAACAGCCGTCATTCTCGCGATGCTCGCGCTGCCTGCTGCGGCGCAAATCACCGCAACTTTCGAAATCATCGAAACCGCAAGTGGCACTCCGCTGGGCGAGGTGGAGGTGGAGTTGCAATACGACAAGACACCACAGACCGTCGCCAACTTCATCACCCTCGCCGAGGGCACACGCTCGTCCTACGATCCTGCCACCGGCGCGGTCCGGCCTAAAAAGTTTTACGCCGGCGAATCGTTCTACCGGGTCTTGAATGATACCGGCTTCAAGATCGCCCAGACCGGCTCCGGCAACGGCACCAACAGCGGCGGCCCGGGTTACATGTTCCGCGACGAGATTCTCCTGCCCACCCTGAAGCACGACCCCTACGTGCTCGCCATGGCCAACGCCGGGCCCAACACCAACGGCAGCCAGATCTATTTCACCGGCAGCGATTCCATCGCCTCGCTCGACGGCAAGCACACCGTCTTCGGACGGGTCACCGCCACCGCGAGCCAGGGCGTGATCGATGAAATCATCGCCGCAGGCAACGACGGAACCACTATCACGGATGTCACCATCCAGCGGAATGGAGCGGAGGCCGAGGCCTTCGACGAACACGCGTGGAACCTGCCGACGTGCCAGGCAATACCGGGGAGTTTGTCCGTGGACATCTCGGCGGGATTCCGCGATGTCAGCTATATCTGCGACATTCCACTGCCTGAGGCGTCACTATTCAAGGTGTCCGGCTCGCTTGACCTGCAATCCTGGGGACCGCCAGGTCAGTTCTCGCCCACCATTGACTTCCCCGCAGGCACCCGAATCGGCATCGATCAGACCATGCAGGCGAGGAAATTCTACAACATATCGCTGACTGCTTTCCCAAACCCCATCTATCAGCCTGGCCTGCCTGATAGAATCTTGGTCCTGTCTTTTTCCGGCGGAGATACGATCACGTTCACATTCGACGAGACCGGTGCGGCGGGAAACATGACCCTGTCATGGCAGTCGGGACAAAACTATCCCTTCACCAGCGATTACAACGCGGAAGCCTACGGTGGCGCTTTTGTGGCCTTTCCCGTACAGGCATGGCCATTCAGCCTGCCGCTGGATGTCAGATGCGGTTTCGATTCGGAAACCGTGACGGAAGTCAGTGGCAGACATACCACATCCCTGACCAACGGACAGGGACTCGGCTCCGGCTCCCTCACCCTGAGCAAGTAGGCGTGAATGAATGGCGAATGAGAAGGTGGGGTTCCACCGCCGGGGGAACCGCGTGAATGGAAAGCGAATGGCAAAGCCCTTGCACTGGCCTTGAGGCTTGTCCACGGGCTTCCCATTCCCATCTCATTCTCCGGCGCTCCCGGCGGTAGCGCCCTACCCGGCGGCAGGATGATTGGAACGGCCCATGCTTGCCCCGAACCCACGGTCATGCGATGGCGGGGCATGCGATTCTTTTTTTCCGCATGTTTTGCCGCGTTGATGGCAAGCTGTGCACCGACGGTGGAACCACGCCCAAATCCCTCGGCTGAGGCGATGAGGGCGCTGCCCGTGGCTCCGGAACCACACCTTTCTGCGGAACCGGTCGCGACTCATCCCGTCGAAGCTCCGCGCTTGCTTCGCGTGACGCTTTCCGGAGTGACGTTCGAGGGCGTGTCATTCGATTCGCGCCGCCACCGTCTCGTGGTGGTGGAGCAGCAAGGCGCGCCGGGTTCGCGCTTCGACGATGCGGAAAACGCCGTGCAATCGGTCGGCGGGCTGGCGGCGGTGAACGGCGGATTTTTCACACCGGAAGGCGAGCCGCTCGGGCTGGTCATCGCCAACGCCAAGCGCTTCGGCGTGTGGAACTCCGCCAGTTCGCTCGGCAGCGGCGTGTGGCATGTCGA
>DATISV010000116.1:0-5012 GCA_035468505.1 Luteolibacter sp.
CATCGCCTCGCAGTGCGCCATGCATGACATTTTCCATGCGCTTTCCAAACTGCTCGCACCGATCCTTGTTTACACCGCCGATGAAGCCTGGGAACACGCGCCCTTCACCACCGGCAGCGTCCACGAACAGGACTTCCCGGAACCCGATCCCGCCTTCGCTCCCGGCGAGGCCACCAAGACCGCCGACCGCCTGTCCGAAATCAAATACGCCATCCAGACCGCCATCGAGTCCTGCGTGCAGGCCAAGGAGTTCAACCGCAACAACGAAGCGGATGTCTCCCTAACAGTCCCGGAAAGCGACGCCCCCCTGCTCCCGCTGCTCAACGACCGCGATTTCGCCCCCGAGTTCTTCATCATCGCTGGGCTCAAAGCGGACGTCGGCTCCGTGCTCAACGCCACCGCCCGCAAGACCGACCACACCCTCTGCCCGCGCTGCCGCAGGCACGAACCGGTGGTGGCAAGTGGGCTGTGCCAGCGCTGCGACGAGGTCTGCAACTGATCTCTTGTCCCCTTCGTGCTTTCGTGCAATCGTGCAGCACGAAAAATCGAATTGGTCCATGAATGTCACACTGAAACTTCCCGATGAAATAGTTCGAGAGGCGCGGATACGTGCGGTCCACGATTCCAAATCCCTTTCTGCTTGGATGGCCGAGTTGGTCCTTCGGGAACTGGCCTCGGAGTCCAATCCTACTGAACCGGAAGCGCCCAAGTCGCTTTTTGAAGCCATGCGGGTGGCAGGGATGCCTGAGTGGTTTTATGAAAAAGATTTCCCACTACCGGACCGCAAGCAAACCAAACACCGGGAGTTCAGCTTCGACCCTGATGAAGAATGAGCAGCGTTCTGCTTGATACCGTCACCGTCTCCGAGATCCGGCGTGGACCCAAAGGCAACCGGAATGTTTGGCATTGGCAGCAGGAATTCCGCAGTGCGAGCCTGAGCGTCATCACGCTGAACGAGATCCTCTTTGGCATAAGGAAAGTGGAGCGGAAAGATCCCGATTTCGCGGGTCGGCTCAACCGCTGGTACGCCAATTTGCTCATCCAGCCTGCCCGCTACCACATTCTTGAAGTGGACCGCGCCATTGCCGAGCAGGCAGCGGAATACAGAGCTACCCATGGCACTGACTTGGCCGACTCCCTCATCGCCGCCACCGCCAAGGTCCACGGGCTCACCCTCGCCACCCGCAACACCGCCGATTTTCAAGACTGCGACATCGCGCTGGTGAACCCGTGGGAATACTCCGGCTGACAATTAGCCACAAAGGGGTGCTGGATATGCCTCCCCCCGCATTCCGGCTTGATCGCGGGGCGCTAAGAATCAAGCCTCTGCGCCATGTCCGCCGCCGTCCAACACACGCTCGCAGGTTCCGCCACGCTGGAGGGGACCTCGCTGCACACCGGGGAAAAGGTCACCCTGACCCTCAAGCCGGCCCCGGAGGGCCACGGGTTCAAGTTCCGGCGCATCGACCTGCCCGACCAGCCGTTCATCAATGCGGACGTGGACAAGGTGCAGACGGTCGAGCGGGCGACCACGCTGGCCGAGGGATCGGTGAAGGTGCACACCGTCGAGCACGTGCTCTCCGCGCTGGTCGGCATGGGGGTGGACAACGCGCTCATCGAGATGGACGCCAACGAGCCGCCGATCGGCGACGGCTCGGCGCGGCCGTATGTGGAACTCATCAAGAAAACCGGCATCGTGCCGCAGAACGCGCCGCGCCGGGTGTGGGAAATCCGCGAACCGGTGCATTTGGAAACCGGCGACGGCACGCTGTTGACGATCGTGCCAAGCAAGACGTTCAAGGTTTCCGTGACCAACGTGGGACCGGAGGGTCGCTTCACCCAGTATTTCTCCTGCGAGGTGACGCCGGAGTTGTATGAAAAGGAAATCTGCGCCGCGCGCACCTTCGTCTATTACGAGGATGTGAAACCGCTATTGGAGAAGGGACTGATCAAGGGCGGCTCGCTCGAAAGCGCGGTGGTCATCCGCGGCGACGAGATCATGTCGAAGGAGCCGATGCGTTTCACCAACGAGTTCGCGCGCCACAAGACGCTCGACATCATCGGCGACCTGATGCTTTGCGGCGTGAAATTCATCGGCCACGTGATCGCGGTGAAACCGGGCCACGGCCCCAACACCAAGATGGCCGCAAAACTGAAGGCGGAGTATCTGCGGATGCGCTCGATGGTGCCGCCCGAAATCATCCTGCCGACCGGCGAGAGCGTACTCGATATCAACGAGGTGCTGCGCATCCTGCCGCACCGCTATCCGTTCCTGATGGTGGACCGGATCGTGGACATGGTCGGCGAGAGCAAATGCACCGGCGTGAAGAATGTGACGATCAACGAACCGTTCTTCCCCGGCCATTTCCCCGGCCATCCGATCATGCCGGGCGTGCTGCAGCTTGAGGCGATGGCCCAGGTTTCCTCGGTGCTGATGCTGCGCAAACCGGAGAACACCGGAAAAATCGGCTACTTCATGAGCGCGGACAACGTGAAGTGGAGACGGCCGGTGCTGCCCGGCGACACGCTATTCATCGAGACGGAGATCCTAAAGATGCGCGGCTCGATCGGCCAGACGCGCTGCCGCTGCCTGGTCAACGGCGAGGTGGTTTCCGAGGCGGAGTTGAAATTCGCGCTGCTCGACCGCTGACGGAAAAGGCGGGCGTTTTCACCGGGATTGACCTCGATCGGGGCGCTCCCTAGCTTGCGGATCGTCCCATGGCGCACGATTTGATCCAATTTTTCTGCCCGTTCTGTGGGATCAAACTGACGGTGCCCGGCTCCAAGGCGGGAGTGTCCGGACCCTGCCCGGCGTGCGGCAACACGATCCAGGCACCCGTTCCGCCGCCACCGCAGCCCGCGCCCCGCCAATCGCCGCCGGCCGAACCGGGCGCACCGCTGAAACCCGAACCCCGGCAACTGCCTGTGCGCGCGCCGGTGGAGATCGACGCCCGGCCGATCCCCGCACCGCCTGCGGAGGACAACTCTCCCGTGCAGCTGGCCTACTCGCGCGTGCGACCGCACCGCGAGGCATGGCAGTGGATGCGGCGGGTGGCGGCCATGGCGCTTTTTCTGGCCGCCTCGGTGGCGCTGGTGTTCGGCGTGTTGAAATTGCTGAACCGCGAGCAGCCGGCGCAGGCTCCCATGCGCGATCTCGGTCTCAATGCGGACGCGACACCTGTCCCCGCCGACAATCCGGACGTCATCGACGGTAACCAAACGGACCCGCTGGAAAACCTCGAACCCGTCTCCCCGTGGGGCGAGGCGGAAAAGGTGTTGGAGGAATTTCTATCGGCCAAGAACCTGGCCGAGCGCGCGCCCTTGATGGAAACCCGCCTGACGGATGAGGAACTGGCCGCCACCTGTCTGGCATCGCCGCTGCCGAAGATCCTGAAGCTCGTTCCCGAATATCGCGAAACCGACAGGATCGAAAACCTCGTGGATTGTTTCTACACTGCGGAACTCGACCACGACGATCCGGCCACGCGGATTCTAACAGTCCTGGTGCGCGCCCGCGGCGACCAGCGCCCGCGGGTGGTGGCGGAGCCGTTTCTCGACAGCTTCGGCGGCCGGCTCGCGGCCTACGCCGCCGAACCCAGCGAGAAAGCCGGCATCTTCCAGGTGGTGGTTTACGCGGTCGCGTCATGCACCAATCCGGAGGTTCCGAACCATGGGAAAAAACTGACGCTCAAACTGCTGGCCAGCGACACGAACCGCGAGATCGCCCGCGCGTATTTCGGCAGGCAATCGAAGATCAACGAAATCCTCGAAAACAGCGCCTACGAACTGAACTACGGCGTCGCCAAGGCCTGCACCGTGCTGCTGCGCTGGAACGCCGAGGAAGATCCGGAAAAACCGTTCCTCGAAGCCCTCGCGATCAAGGATCTGGGCTGGAACCCTTGACCCGTCCGGCCTCAGCCAGCGCGCGCCAGCCGCCGTGCAGCACGGAAACCTCGGCACCCAGACCGAGCCCGCGGATGCGCTCCGCCACCTGACGGCTCACCCCGCAGTTTTCGTCGCCGCAATAGACGATGACGCGCGGGGTTTCCATGATCCGCATCGCCACCTCGGCCTCGAAAACGGTCATATCTTCGGCCGGATCGAGATTCCACAAGACCGAGCCGGGCAGGCCGTTTGCCTCCCACTCGGCGCGCGGGCGGGCATCCACCCACAGCACCGCGACATCGGTGGAAATGTCCTGCACGCAGACTTCATCCGGCGCGATGGCCGCCGGATCGCAGGCCATTGTGCGCTGCGGCGGGCCTTTCACCAGCCAGGTCGCGCCGGCCGCGGCGAGTGCCGCCGTGGAAATCAGGACGAGTTGCACGAGCGCG
The DNA here is from genome assembly GCA_035468505.1 of Luteolibacter sp. Taxonomy (GTDB): domain Bacteria; phylum Verrucomicrobiota; class Verrucomicrobiia; order Verrucomicrobiales; family Akkermansiaceae; genus Luteolibacter. The sequence goes on from DATISV010000116.1 coordinate 4,335, forward strand.
TTCACGGCCGCGCGGAAACGGGTTTGCGCACCACGGCGAAAGCCTGCTGCAGGCGCTGCTTGGGCGACTCGCTGTCGGTCTCGATGCGCAGGATGCCGAGCCCGGGCGTGTCGATGGTGGAGGGCGTGACGACCACTTCGTAAACCTTGCCTTTCTCGATGGTTTTCAACTCCGGCTTGAATGCGGGGCTGGACCTGGAAACGGCGGTGACGTGCGTCGGCCGCTCGTCGTTCATCGTGATGCGGATCGTCTTGGGCGCGGCGGCGCCACCGAGATCCCAGTGAAGAGTCTTCGGCTCCACGGCGACGAGCACCGGGATGTGGACGCGCACGGTGAGTTTCAACGACGGCTGCGATTCGGAATCGTCATCCACCCAGATGGCGATCGTCTTGTCCACGGTGCCGGAATAATTCCCCAACTCGAAGTCCGCTTGCAGCAGGCCGGACTCGCCGGGCGCGTAGCGGAGCTTGCCGTCCTTGACGCGCAGCCCCATGCACGAGCAGCCGGAGTCGTACTTGCGGATGGTCACCGGCTTGTCGCCGGCGTTGCTGAAAGTGAACTCGGCGGTCACCTTCGCGGCATCCGCCGGAGCGTGGATTTCATCGAGGGTTTCGGGAAATTCGAGACCTGCGGACAGCGCAAGCGCCGTGGCAAGCCAGAGCGGGAGAATGGTTTTCA
>DATISV010000117.1:0-1798 GCA_035468505.1 Luteolibacter sp.
GAGGCCGACCAACTCCAGCGCGGCGTGCACCCTGGCGTGGCGCTCCTTTTTGCTCATGTTATCTAACAATAGAGGCAGTTCGACGTTTTCGAACGCGGTCAGCACCGGCACGAGGTGATAGAGCTGGAAGATATATCCCACGTGTTTCGCGCGCCATTTCGTCAGATCGCGGCGGGACAGCGTGGAAATGTCCACGCCGGCGATGACGAGCGAGCCGGAGGTCGGCGAGTCGATGCCGGAAAGCAGGTTGAGCAACGTGGTTTTCCCCGATCCGGAAGGCCCCATCAGCGCGAGGAACTCGCCCTTGCGCACGGTGAGATCGAGCGCTTCGAGTGGAGTGACGGTGTTGTTGCCCTTGCGGTAGCACTTGGAAACGCCGCGGCATTCGATCATGGATTCGTTCATGGCTGGATGAGGTTGGGGGTGACGCGCCTGCCGTCGTGCAGGTCGGCGGGCGAGAGGACGACCCATTCGCCGGGCTGCAGGCCGTCGGCGATGCGGACGTGTCCGTCGCGGGTTTCGTTGGCGGCGGTGACGGCGCGCTTATTCACGCGCTTCGATTCGGGATCGCAGACCCACACCGCGCCGTCTGTTAGAGAGTTTTGTGGAATCCAGGTGGCGAGAGATGACGCCGCGTGCGAAGGCGATGACGGACTGGAGGTTTCCAGAAACTCGACGCGGCAGAGCATTTCCGGACGCAACTGGTCCGCGGGATCGATGATGCTCACCTTGGCCTGCAACGTATTCCGCTGGAGGTCCGCCTCGCCGGTGATGTGGGTGACCTTGCCTTGGAAAACGGTGTCGGGCAGCAGCGAGCAGTGAATGCGCGCGTGCTGACCGACCTGCAAACCGGCCGCATCGGCGAGCGGCACATCGACGCGCACCTGCAACTCGCCGGGACGATAGAGGATGGCGATGGTGGCGCTGTCGGGGTCGTCCATTTGAAGCATCTTCTTCTGCCCCGGAGTGGCGAGCAGGCGCAGGATGCGGCCGTCGGTGGGCGAGGCGATCTCGGTGCGGCTGAGAGCGAGTGCGGCTTGTTCGACTTCGACGGCGGCGGTTTCGAGTTCACTGCGTTTCACTTCCGTTTCCGCGTTCAGGCGGTCGATTTCCGCGCGCATTTGATCGACGGCGGCCGCGGCGGCCTCGGTTTGAGCGACTTCGCGCTCGAAACCGAGTTTGGCGGAGATCACGTCGGATTCCGGCACGGTGCCTTTGGGCAGTCGCTCCATGCGGGCGGCCTGGTCTTCGGCTTCCGCGCGCTCGGCTTTGGCGGCGGAAAGCGCGGCTGTTAGACCGTCGACTTTCTTTTCCGCGGCGGCGATTGCGGACAGGTGGGCTTGCAGGGCGGCTTGCAGCGTCCGGTGTTTGTGTTCGGCGGCGGCGTGGGCGAGCCGGGTATCGTCGGCGATCAGAGTGGCGAGCAATTGGCCTTGTTTGACCGGATCGCCGGGCAGCACATGGACCTTGTCCACCACGCCATTGATCAGCGCGGTGGCCTTGATCGGCAGCGGCGCGGGTTCGATCCAGCCGCTGGCCTGGAACAAAGCCGCGCCGTCGGTGGACACCGGGTTTGAGGCCGGGTTTGAGGCCGGGTTTTGGGCATCCGCCGTGGTCGCGAGAACGGGTGCCACATCGACATTCGGTGCCGGCAGGAGCCGGTCGCCGAACAGAATCAGGACCAGGATGCAGAATCCCGACAGGATTCCCGCGGGAATCACCCAGGCGGGCAGCCGTTTGGCCGGCGCGTCGGGTTTCTTCGCGCGCGATGTGAGTGTTTGAAGAGTTGTTAGGGATT
>DATISV010000118.1:0-3361 GCA_035468505.1 Luteolibacter sp.
GCGGCCTGCGACCGGGCGCGTTGGACCGCGCGTCTCAGGTTTCGGGAGCAAAGTGTTGCCGATCCCGCATTGTCGGGTCAACAATCCGCCGCCCGCAGCCATCCGCACGCCCTTTTCATGAAAATCATCAGTGGAAGCGCACACCGCTCTCTAGCAGAACGCATCACCGACAACCTGGGCCAGCCGCTTGCCGACGTCCAGGTGACCGCCTTTCCCGACGGCGAGACCTTCGTCAAGATCAACGAGAACATCCGCGGCGAGGATGTGTTCATCATCCAGCCGAGCTGCCCGCCGACGAACCACAACATCATGGAGCTGCTCATCATGGTGGATGCCGCGCGCCGCGCCAGCGCCGAGCGGATCACCGCCGTGATGCCGTTCTTCGGCTACGCCCGCCAGGACCGCAAGGACCAGCCGCGCGTCCCCATCACCGCCAAACTCGTCGCCAACCTGCTCACCTCCGCCGGCGTCAACCGCGTGCTGACCATGGATCTCCACGCGCCGCAGATCCAGGGTTTCTTCGACATCCCCGTCGATCATCTCTACGCCAAGCCCGCGCTCATCGGCTATCTCCGCGACCTGTTGCCGGACACCTCCAACCTGACGGTCGTCTCCCCCGATGTCGGCGGTGTGAAAATGGCCCGCGCCTATGCCGACGCCCTCTCGGCCGAACTCGCCATCGTCGCCAAACACCGCGTCAGCGCCACCCGCGTCGAGGCCATGAACGTCATCGGCGAGGTCGATGGCCGCGACGTCCTGCTGGTGGACGACATGACCGAAACCGCGGGCACCCTCACCGCCGCCACCGACATCCTCAGGAAACACGGCGCGAAGCGCGTCTATGCCGGCGTTTCCCACGCCATCCTCGGCGATCTCGCCCACAAGCGCATTCTCGAATCCGGCATCGAGGAATTGATCACCACCGACTCCGTCCCGCAGGCCGCCGGCCCCAAGGTGCACGTCGTCGGCATCGCGCCGCTGCTCGGCGAGGCCATCCGCCGCATCCACAGCGGCCAGTCGATCACCACCCTGTTCTCGGTCTGAGGCGAGCGTTTTTTGGACTTCCCCAGTGGCGGGCGGCTCCATCAGACTCCGCGCCACAATGAACCCAATCCTCGGCGTCCTTTTCCACTGGCTCGGCGGCCTGGCCTCAGGCTCTTTCTACGTTCCCTACAAAGGGGTTAAAAAATGGTCGTGGGAAACCTACTGGCTCGTCGGTGGTGTGTTTTCCTGGATCATCTGCCCGTGGTTTTTCGCCACCTTGATGACCAAGGACGTGGTGGGCGTGCTCAAGGCACAGCCTTCCTCCACGCTCGGCTGGACCTATCTCTTCGGCGTGCTCTGGGGCACCGGCGGCCTGACCTTCGGCCTCGCGATGCGCTACCTCGGCATGTCGCTCGGCATGGGTGTCGCGCTCGGCTACTGCGCGGCATTCGGCACCCTGCTGCCGCCCATCCTCAAGACCTTCATGCCCGACATCCCCGTCGGTGAGTCCATCGTGCAGATCGCCGGCAGCGGCCCGGGGCAAATCACCCTGGTGGGCGTGCTGGTCTGCCTGATCGGCATCTGGATCGCCGCCATGGCCGGCTTCACCAAGGAAAAGGAAATGCCCGACGCGGAGAAGAAGAAGTCCATCAAGGAGTTCAACTTCAAGAAAGGCATCATGGTCGCTACCTTCTCCGGCATCATGAGCGCCTGTTTCAGCTTCGGCCTCACCGCCGGCGAGCCGATCGGCAAAACCTCCATCGAAGCCGGCACCGATCCGCTGTGGTCCGGACTGCCTTCGCTGATCGTCGTCATGCTCGGCGGATTCACCACCAACTTCATCTGGTGCGTGGCGCTCAACATCAAGAACGGCAGCGGCTACGAATACCTCGCCACCCGCCTGCGCCGGCCGGCCCACGCCCCGGGGCACGATGCGATCGAAAACCCCACCGACGCCCCGGCCGAGGAAGCCGTGCGCCATGCCTCGTCCGCATCATCCGTTGCCGACGACCTCCGCATCCCGCTGGTGACGAATTTCCTCTTCTCCGCGCTCGCCGGAGCCACCTGGTATTTCCAGTTCTTCTTCTACTCGATGGGCCACAACAAGATGGGCGGCTCGGATCCGGAAGGATTCGGCTTCGCCTCGTGGACGCTGCACATGGCTTCCATCATCATCTTCAGCACCATGTGGGGCTGGATCTTCAAGGAATGGAAAGGCTCCAGCAAAAAAGCCCACCTGCTCATCGCAGCCGGCATTTTCACCCTCATCTTATCGACCTTCATCATCGGCTACGGCACCTACCTCAAAGGCGGTGGCGGCGGCCATTGACCATGGACATCAACTCACCCGCCCAGGCAGTCCGTCGGGTCGTGGTATTCCAGCCCGTGTGACTCGGCGACGGCCTGGCAGGTGACGTGGCCGCCGCAGGTGTTGATGCCCTTGAGGAGTTCCTTGCGGATTCCGCACGCACCTTTCACTCCGTTTTCCGCGATCAGCAGCGTCCACGGGTGGGTGACGTTGTTGAGCGCCTGGGTGGCGGTGCGCGAATAGGCGCCGGGCATGTTGGCCACGCAGTAGTGGAGCACGCCCTCCTCGAAGTAGGTCGGGTCGTCGTGGGTGGTGGCGCGGGTGGTTTCCGCGCAGCCGCCCTGGTCCACGGCGATGTCCACGAACACGCTGCCCTGCGGCATGAGATGCATCATGTCGCGGGTGATGAGTTTCGGTGCCTTGGCGCCGGGAACCAGCACCGCACCGATCACCAAATCCACGCGCGGCAGCAGTTCGGAAAGGTTCGCCTCGTTGGAATAGACGGTGCTGGTGCCGCTCATCGTGATGTCGAGGAAACGCATGCGCTCGAAATCCACCTCGAGGATGGTGACGTCCGCTCCGATGCCGGTGGCCACCCGCGCGGCATTCACGCCGGCGGTTCCGCCGCCGAGCACCACCACGCGGCCGGGAGCCACGCCGGGGACGCCGCCTAACAGACAGCCTCGCCCGCCACGATGGCGGGCGAGGTGATAGGAGCCGACGATGGCCGACATCCGGCCGGCGATCTCGCTCATCGGTTCCAGCAGGGGCAGGCGGCCGTTCACTTCGATCGTTTCGTAGGCGATGGCCGTGCATCCGGTGGCGGCGAGGGTTTCCGTACGCGTCTGATCGGCCGCCAGCTGGAGGTAGGTGAAAAGGATGTGGTGCGGCTGGAGCATGGCCACTTCCGCCGGCTGCGGTTCCTTGACCTTCACGATCATTTCCGCCTCGGCGAACACGGCGGCCGCGTCCGGAACGATGCGCGCGCCGAAGGCCTTGTATTGCTCGTCGCAATAACTCGCGCCCTCCCCCGCCCCGCTCTGGACGATCACTTCGTGCCCCCGCTTC
>DATISV010000119.1:0-3393 GCA_035468505.1 Luteolibacter sp.
CCTCAAGTGTCACGGACGCCTCCTGTGCGCCGGCGAACGAGACCGCCGCCAAACACAGGGAAACGATGCGTGCGTGCATGCCATCCAATCGACACCGGAAGTGACGCTTGTCGAGCGAAACCATGGCCGCCGCTGACTAAATCAACCCATGGATTTCACCGCCAAGGCGCCAAGGCGCCAAGTCCGCCAAGATTCAATAACGCGCGAACCTCTCGCGGAAGGCCGGAATATCAATTCTACCAGAATCGATAAGAGCCGGCTGAGGCCGGGTGTTTGTTCTAGTGACGCATGGAGAGGCCGTGTGGGCATTTCCAGGCGACACTCCATATTCTCCGCTCCTTGGCGCACTTGGCGTCTTGGCGGTGAAAAAATGATCGTCTGGGACGAGCCGCCCCTGTCCGCGCTTGCAGGACCGCGGATGCGAAGTGAGACTCCGCGCCATGTTCACGCCGAAGTGGAAAAAGGAAGCGCATCACCTGGCCAAGGGCGCGCTCAAATTCATCCATTACAAACGCGACCTGCTAGCGCCCGACCAGCTCGGCGAGATCGAATCCCGCCGCGCCGACCTGCTCGCCGCCATCAAGTCCGGCGACCGCGCGCAAACCGACGAGGCCTCCAAGCAGATCCGCGCCGCCTGCGACAATGCGCTGCCGCGCGAGAAACCCGTCGGCTGGCTCGAGGAAAACGTCGAGGTCATGTTCGTGGCCATCGTCATCGCGCTCGGCCTGCGCGCCTATTACCTCCAGCCGTTCCGCATTCCCACCGGCTCGATGCAGCCGACGCTCAACGGCATCGTCGGCACCCCGCTCGCCAGGGAGGATTGGCCGTCGTTTCCCGTTAGAATGTGGGAAAAAGTCATGCGCGGGCGGTCCTACGTGCATGTGGTGAACGACCGCGACCGCCGCGTGGCGGTGGATGGCGACGACCGCCCGATCATCCGCGACGTGCAGATGATGCATTTCTTCAGCCGCTCGCAGATTCATTTCACCGATTCCAAACCGCTGCGCCTGCCCGCGCCCGTCGGGCCCAGCTCGCAGATCGGCCTGGTGAGCGCGATCAACATCGCCGGCCGCAACGGCGGGGTGCTGCCCGCGGGCACCGTCGTTTGCGAAGGCACCGTCGATTCCGGCGACCTCGTGCTGGTGGACAAGTTCTCCTATCATTTCCGCAAGCCGAAACGCGGCGAGGTGTTCGTGTTCGACACCCTCGGCATCAAGGGCATCCACGACCGCAGTGGCGAGCAGGCCGCCGGCTCGCACTACATCAAGCGCCTTTGCGGCGTGCCCGGCGACACGCTGGGCATCCAGCCGCCCGACCTGCTCATCGACGGGAAAATCGCCCGCGAGCCCGGCATCCAGCGCGTCATCCGTGGTGAAGGTGCCTACTCGATCAACCCGAACGGCTACGTCTCCGCCGATCCGCGCGAGGCGCGCGCACACAAGCGGCCGGTCTCGCAATACCTCGCGAAACCCGGCGACACGCTCACGCTCACCGCGCAGGCCCCGCCCGGATACCGCGAGTATGCCGCGCTCGGCGACAATACCGGCAATTCGCTCGACTCCCGCTACTGGGGACCGGTCAGGGAGTTCAACCTGGTGGGTCCGGCGCTCTTCTCGCTGTGGCCCGTGACCACCGGGCACTGGGGCTTCATCCGTTAGAACACGCCGTGTCCGAGGCCACGCAAATCACGCGCCGCGCGCGATCCAACCTGGCCTTCGCACTCCGCGTCCTGCCACGCGACCGCCGCGACGACGCCGTAGTCTTCTACGCCTTCTGCCGCACGCTCGACGATCTTGCCGACGAACCCGGCATCCCGTCCGCCGATCGCCGGCGCAAGCTGGAAGCATGGAAACATGGACTCGAGCGCGGTTTCCAAGCTCCCGACTCCCTGCAGCGCGAAGTGCTCGCCCTGCGCGACCGCCGCCAGATCCCCACCGAACTTCTCACCGCCATCGTGGACGGCTGCCTGATGGATCTGGAACCCCGCCGGTTTCCGACATGGGACGATCTCGACGGCTATATCTGGAAGGTCGCCTGCGCGGTGGGTCTGGTTTCCATCCGCATCTTCGGCTGCACCGATCCCGCGTCGGAAAATTACGCCATCGCCCTCGGCCGTGCGCTGCAACTCACCAACATTCTGCGCGATGTCGGCGAGGACTTCGCCAACGGCGGCCGCATCTATCTGCCGCTCGAGGAAATGGCCCGTCACGGTTGCAACCAAGAAGCTCTGGCGCAGGGAAAACGCGACGCCGCATTCCTCGCGCTCATGAACCACGTCGCCGAACGCGCCGACGGCCATTTCCGCGAAGTGGCCGATGTGCTGCCCGCCGCCGACCGCCGCGCGCTTGCTCCCGCCCGCATCATGGCGGAAATCTATCAGACGCTGCTCGGCACCATGCGCCGCGACGGCTTCCGGGTCTTCGAACAACGCTACCACGTCCCGCGCCCGCGCAAGCTGTGGATTCTGGCCAAGCATCTGATTGCCGGATGACGCGCCGGTGAATACACTTCGCAAACCCCACGTCCGACCGCGCATGACCAAGCCCGCCACCGCCGCCCTGTTCGCTCTCACCCTGGCCGCCTGCCAGCCGCCGCCGCCGGTGCCGCCGCCCCGCTTCAAGCCGAACCCGCCCTATCCGCCGGAAATCGTGGACGACACCGCTCCGGAAAATCCCGGCGAGGGATACGAAACCACCCCGCCCGCCGAGCCCACCCGACCGGGCGAATACCCGGTCGCCACGCCGACCGAAACCCCCAACGAGGTCATCAGCCCCTTCCCGCCCTACAACCGCATCGACGTCGAAGGTTTCACCTCCGGCCAACTCGCGCGCGATCCATCGAACAACAAGATCTTCCGCGTGCCGTGAGGCTGCCGCTTCACCTCACCCGTCGCAGGTAGCCGGGGATCTGGTCGCGTTGGGAAGCCGGCGGCTCGCTGGCGCTGGCGAAGGAAATCACCGCGCCCACACCTGCCGCGTGCGCGCCGCCCAGGCGGGGTTCGACTTCGATGTCCGGAAACCGATAACGCGTCCGCCGACGCAGCCACCAGAGCGTGAGCGCGAGAACGAGCGCGCCGACAGCCATGCTGAGCGCCGGCAGCATCCTCGGCATGAGCAACTCGATCCATGGCGCAATCACGTCCGCCACGCCGGGCCTTGCCGGTTTCCGCACGGCGGGATGTTTGACGGTCCGGTCCGGACCCGTTGCGCCGGTTTCCTCCGCGAGCAGGGTTTCCAGCCAATACAGGCGGATCGACATCTGCACCAGGAAGGTCTCGAACTGCCGTGCGGGCTCGAATTCCTTGGACGCCTGGATCACCGGGTTTTCCAACGCGCGCCGCCGCTCGGCTTCCGGAATCCGCGCCGCCAGCGAGGGCGAGATCTTCAGCTCCGA
>DATISV010000120.1:0-3687 GCA_035468505.1 Luteolibacter sp.
CACCCGCGACGGCGGCATCGGCGTGGTCACCCGCGGCCAAATCCGCCGCGAAGTCCGCAACCCCGCGATGCGCAGCCAGCAGGTGACCGTGGAACTTCCCGACGGACGGCAGATCGAGGTCGTCAACGTCCATCTCGAAACCGCCGCCACCAACCTGCGCTTCTGGCGGCGCGACGCATGGCGCGAACACCGCGTCAACCGCGCCATCCGCCTGACCGAGAACGCCACCATGCTGCAAGTGCTCGAACAGACCACCAACTTCCCCAACACCCCCACGATTCTCGGCGGCGACTTCAACGCGCCCGCCACCGACCCGGTGCACCGCCGTCTGGCGCGCGATTTCACCGACTCGTTCGCCGCCGCCGGCACCGGCTGGGGCAACACGTTCCAGCGCCGTTTTCCCATCCTGCGCATCGACCAAGTTTACGCGACCCGCCATTTCACCCCGGTGCGCTGCGCCGCCGCGGTCACCCGCCACAGCGATCACCGCATGGTCGTGGCGGACTTGATTTTCCCGTGAATCAACGGCGCTCAGCCGTGTTCCTTTTCCACCTCCGCGGCCGCCTGCCTGATCGACTTGCCGCCATCCACCCGCCGGGTGAAGTCGATGTATTTGTTCAACTCCCCGCGGATCACCGGCAACAGGAAGTAAACTCCTATCAGGTTCGGAATGCTCATGGCGAAGAGCGAGGCGTCGGAGAAATCGATCGCCTTGCCCATCGAAGCGGCGGAACCGGCGACGATCACGATGCAGAAGATCAGTTTGTAAACGAGCGCCGTCTTCGGACCGCGACCGAACAGATACTGCCACGCCTGCAGGCCGTAATAACTCCAGGTGATCAACGTCGAGAAGGCGAACAACAACACACACGCGAAGAGCACGTATTTGAATCCTTCATGCACCGTCTGGAACGCCTGCGAGGTCAGGTTGATGCCGAACGCCGTGCTGTCGCCCGAAGTGTCGCCGAGCGTGAAGTTCTGGCCGTTCATGACGAAGTCGCCGCTGTCCCCCTTGAAATACATGGAAGTCACCAGCACCAGCGAGGTCATTGTGCAGACGACCACCGTGTCGAGAAACGGTTCGAGCAATGCCACCACCCCCTCGGATGCCGGCATCCGCGTCTTGGCCGCGGCGTGCGCGATGGGTGCCGAGCCGATGCCCGCCTCGTTGGAGAAAGTCGCGCGCCGCATGCCCCAGATGAAGGCGGCGAGGATTCCGCCGGTCACCGCCGCCCGCGGGTTGAATGCCTCGGTCACGATCATGCGGATGGCTTCCGGGATGTGGCCCGCGTTCGCCACCAGCACGATGATCGCGCTGATGACATAGATCAGGCACATCGATGGCACCAGCCGCGCGGTGACCTTGGCGATGCCGCGGATGCCGCCGATGATGACCAGCGCGGTCACGATGGCGATCAACAGGCCGAACACCCACTGCCGTCCCGCGAAGAAGCTGTTTTCGCCACCGGTGACGTTGAGCAACTGCGCGGTCGCCTGGTTGACCTGGAACACATTGCCGCCGCCGAACGAGGCGAAGATGCAGAAAAAGGCGAACAACCCGGCGAGAAACGCCCCCAGCGGCCCGAGCCCGCGCTCGGCGAAGCCCTTGCGGAGATAATACATCGCACCGCCGTGGATGTGGCCGTTGGCATCGATCTCGCGGTATTTCACGCCCAGCGTGCACTCGGCGAACTTGGTGGCCATGCCGAGGAAGCCGGAGAGGAACAACCAGAACGCCACACCCGGTCCGCCGATCATGATGCCGATCGCCACGCCCGCGATGTTGCCCAGGCCCACCGTGCCCGAAACCGCCGCGCTGAGCGCCTGGAAATGGCTGATCTCGCCCGGATCGTCGGTGTGGCTGTAGTGGCCGCGCACCGTGCGCAGCGCCAGCCGGAAGGCGCGCAGGTTGATGAACTTGAAAAACAGCGTGAGAACCAACCCCGCCAGCGCCAGCCAGAGCACCACCACCTTCACCGGATAACCGTTGATCGGGATGTCGGCGAAAATTCCGCTGACGAACCAGCCCGTCGCCCAGCCGAACCACTCGTCGATCTTGCGGTCCAGGCCGCCCGTTTCCGCCGCCGCCGCCCGGCCCGCCAACAACAGCCACAGCCAAACCGGCGCAAACCGCGCCCCGAGTGTGAGAAACATCCGCCCGATCATCGGCCCGGAAGCTGACAACCGGCCCGAATCACCGCAAGCCCCAATCCCGGAAGGCCCCGGCGGGATTTCATGTGGCCATTTTCCCGGCGGCACACTAGTCTGAACGGCATCCGCCGATGAATGTCGATGACGCGCTGATCCACTTGCTGAGAGACGCCCTGGAAAACGGGGCCAACGACATCTTCCTGATGGAGGGCGAACCGCCGCGCGCCCGGGTCGAGGGTGAGGTGACGACCTTGCACCAGGTGCCGGTTCCGGCCAGCGCGATGGCCGCCTTCTGGAGCGCCTGCGGCATCGATCCCGCCGATCGCGGCGAGGCGGATGTTTCGTGGGTGCTTCCCGGCGGCGGCAGGTTGCGGGTGAATCTTTACCGCTCGCTCGGCCGGCTCGCCGCAGCCGCCCGGCCGATCCGGCGCGAGGTGCCGTCGATGGCCGAACTCGGCCTGCCGGCCGAACTCCTGCAATCGTGGCTGCGGCGGCGCAACGGGCTCATACTCGTCACCGGCCCGACCGGTTCGGGGAAATCGACCACGGTCGCCTCCTGCCTCGATTGGGTGAACCGCACGCTCGCCCGCCACATCGTGACGCTCGAGGACCCGATCGAGTTCATTTTCGAAAACGACCGCTCGTTTTTCTCGCAGCGCGAGATCCTTCAGGACGCGCCGGATTTCGCCACCGGTCTGCGCGCCGCGCTGCGCCAGAGCCCGGACATCCTGTTTCTCGGGGAAATCCGCGACGCCGAGTCCGCCATCGCCGCGCTGCAAGCCGCGGAAACCGGTCATCTCGTCATTTCCACGCTCCATTGCAGCAGCGTGGTGGAAACCATCGACCGCCTCGGCAACCGCGTCAGTACCACCACCGGCGCGCTCGGCCTGCTGTCCGGGCAGTTGATCGGCATCCAATGCCAAAGACTGCTGCCCCGCATCGGCGGCGGATTGTTCGCGGCGCTCGAATACCTCCAGAACGAGGCGGCCACGCGGCGCTGGATCATGGAGCACAAGCTCGGCGACTTGCAGGACCACCTGCACAAGTCCGGCACGCCCGGCCAGTGCTCGCTGCTGAATTATCTGGTGGCTTCCGCGCAGCAGGGTTTCATCGAGCCGGAAGTGGCGCGCTCCGTCTGCGCCAGGCCGCAGGACTTCGACCGTGCGATGCGCGGCATTTCCAGTTAGATAAACCCCGTTCCGTTTTCCCATGACGTCCGACATCACCGAATTCCTGCGCGAGACCGTGGCCCGCGGCGGCTCCGATCTCCACCTCAGCGCGTGGGCCTCGCCCTGCGCCCGCGTCAACGGCGTTCTGCACGCGCTCACCGAGGAATCGCTCGATCCCGAAACCGTCCGCGACCTCGTCATGGACACGCTCAGCGAAGCCCAGCGTGCGACACTCGAACAGGAATGGGAACTCGACTACGCGCTGCAAGTGGAGGGTGTCGGCCGTTTCCGCGGCAACGTCCACATCGCGCGCGGCAACGTCGAGGCGGCGTTCCGCTACATCCAGCAGGAGATCCCCGAGATCGAG
>DATISV010000121.1:0-3273 GCA_035468505.1 Luteolibacter sp.
AGCCAGAGATAGCGGTAATTGTAATGCGGGGAAGACTGCTGGGTTTTCACTGCGCGGAAATGGATCGCGCACGCTGGCAGGGAGCGCGGGAGGGATCAATCCCCGAAATGATAGCTGCCGTTCCTGACGGTCACGTCCGGAGGTCGCGCATTCGTTTCGAACCAGTCATATCCCTGCTTCAAATTGCGCCAGAAACCGATCCACTCGGAACCGTTCTCACGTTTCATCCGCTCGTCGGTCATGCGGAACGGGAAAACATGCACCCGGAAAAACATCTGCCCGTTGGCATGGGCCGCCGCGCACAGCGTGTAGATCTCCTCGATCTTCGCATCGGTCATCGCCAGGCAGCCGATGGAAACCCGGTTGCCATGAATCATGATGAAACTCCCGGTGTGGCCGTGGTGGCGGTCGTAGGCGTTGGGAAAGCCGATGTTGAACGCGAGATGGAATTGGCTGTCCGGCTTCATCGCCGAGGGCGGCACGTAATAGAAGCCTTCCGGCACCTGGCCGTCGCCCTCGCGCAATTTCGGCCCGAGACGGCCGGATGCCGCGGCAATCGGATAACTGCGGAACAGCGCGAATTTCCCCGTGTCGCGACGTTTGACGAACAGTTCCAGCACCCGTTCCTCCTTGAAGGCGCGCAGGAAAACCGGATCGCCGAAATGCAGCCCGGCGGCCTTGAGGCCGCGCTCCAGCGCCGGCCTGACCCGCTTTGCCGCGGCCTCCTCGCGTGGGAGGGGCTTCCGGACCTCGTCACCCGAACATGAAAAAGCCATTCCGATCATTCCCGATATCAAAATTGCGCGTGTCATGTCTTGAGCCATCCCGCCACGGCCTGCGCGGCGCGTTCGTGGGTGCCGGAGCCGCCGAGCATGGACGCGGTTTCGAGTAGTTTCGCGGTGAGCGCCTCGCGTTTTCGGGATTCTTCCAACAGACCTCGCAGTTCGGTGGTGACCGCATGAGGATTGGCCTCGCCCTGAATGAACTCGCGCACCACTTCTTCGCCCGCGAGGATGTTGACCAGGCCGATGTGCTTGATTTTCACCAGCAGCCTGCCGAGCACATAGGTCAGCGGGGCCACCCGATAGACGAGGCAGTAGGGCAGACCGTAAAATGCCGCCTCCAGCGTGGCCGTGCCGCTGGCGATGACACCGCAGCACGCGCGCTGCATCAGCGAGTGACTCGATCCCGTGCCCACTTCGATCAAGCCCGCGGCATTCGCTTCGTCCAGCAACGCGCGGATCTGCGTGGCGATTTTTTTCGAGGCGGCAGGCACCTCGAAATTCAGCTCGCCGCGCCATGACTTCAGCCGCTTCGCCGTTTCGATCATCATCGGAAACAAACGCGCCACCTCGCGCTCGCGGCTGCCGGGGAACAGGCCGACGAGCGTTTCGTCGCGCACGGCATCGGACAGGCGTTGTTCCTCCAGTTCGTCCACCAGCGGATGGCCGACGAATGTGGTTTTCAGTCCGGCGTTGGCGAAAATCGGCTGCTCGAAGGGAAACAGGCAGAGCATTTGATCAAGCAGGCGCGCCATTTTCGGGATGCGTCCCTTGTGCCACGCCCAGACTTGCGGGCTGATGTAATAGACCAGCCGCGTTTCCGGACACTCGCGCCTCACCGCCTCGGCGAAGCGCAGGTTGAAACCGGGGTAATCGATCAGCAGCAGCACGTCCGGCCGGAACTCCTTCAACTCGGCGAGCATTTCCGCGAAGCGCTGCTTGAACCAGCCATAGCGCTTGAGCACCTCCCACACGCCCATCACCGCCGCGTCCTCCACCCAGTCGCGCAGCCCCGGACCGGCGACACCCGCCATCCGCGGCCCTCCAACGCCGTGGATCTCCAGCGCGGGCACCATCGGCTTGAGCGCGCGCAACAGGCCCGCGCCATGGGCGTCGCCACTCAACTCACCCGCCACCACATAAAGCCGTTTCGACATGCGCGCGCAGGGTAGTTTCCGCCGCGTGCTTTGGCGATAGGAAACGCTGCCGTAGCCGGACCACCCGGATACGCGGCGAACGGGCGGAGGAGTTTTTTGCATGGCAAGATCCGCTGCGCCGTGCCGTATTGAGCGGCGATGAAACTGTTCCGCCGATCCCTGTCCCCGATGCTGCTGCCGCTCGCGATCATGACGCTGGCCGCTTTTTTCCTGCTCAACCGCGGCACCGCGCAAAGCGGAAACTCCGGCGATGATTCCAACAAAAAGAAAATCGTCCTCATCGCCGGCAAGGCCAGCCACGGACCCGGCGAGCACGAACACCGCGCCGGTTGCATGCTGCTCGCGGACCACCTGAACCGCAGCGGCCTGCCGGTCGAGGCCGTGGTCGTCACCAACGGCTGGCCCAAGGACGAATCCGTCTTCGAGGGCGCGTCCGCGGTCGTGATGTATGCCGACGGCGGCCCGCACCATCCCGCGATGCCGCATCTCGGCAAGCTGCGCCAAATGGCCAATGCCGGCGTCGGCATCGGCTGCATCCACTACGGCGTGGAAATCCCCAACGGCGCTCCCGGCGACACCTTCCTCGACCTGATCGGCGGCTACTTCGCCACCGATTGGTCGGTGAATCCGCACTGGGATGCCAACTTCAAGGATCTGCCCGAACATCCCGTCACCCGCGGCATCGACGACTTCCAGATCCGCGACGAATGGTATTATCATATGCGCGTCCGCGAGGGCATGGAAGGCGTCACACCGATTCTCTCGGACCTGCCGCCCGAGCGAACCCTCAAGCGCCGCGATGGCCCGCACTCGAACAACCCGCACGTCCGCGAGGCCGTGCTCGAACGCAAGGAACCCCAGCACGTCATGTGGGTCTTCGAGCGTCCCGCCTCGCTCGGCGGCGGACGCGGCTTCGGCTTCACCGGCGGCCACTTCCACCGCAACTGGAAACACGATGACCACCGCGGCGTCGTCCTCAACGCCATCGCCTGGATCGCCAACCTCGATATCCCCGAAACCGGCGTCCCCACCCAAACTCCCACCGACGAGCAAATGGCCGCCAACCTCGACGAAAAAGGCCGACGGTAAGCTCGGCAAAGGAACTGCAAGGATCGCCAGGCGCATCTCCTGCCCCGGCAGGGGCATGTGAAATTAGGTGGAGCGAGCCACCGGATTCCGTGATGGAATGAATCCGTGCCCCGGCAGGGGCGCCGGAAACTTGATAAGCGTCTTCATTTGGGTCTAGTGAGGGATACTGCAAGCGAACCATTGGAAAACCAGACACCATTGGCTGTGAATGCAACGTCCCACTGATCTTCAATCTTGCCATCCGT
>DATISV010000122.1:0-2497 GCA_035468505.1 Luteolibacter sp.
GTCCTTGCCGGTGGCGATTTCATACAACACCTTGCCGAGGCTGTAGATGTCCGCCTGCGCCGAGCCCGGTCCTTCCGGCGGCACGAATCCCTCGGTGCCGACGAAAGTCCGCTGGCCACGCGCCGCCACCAGCCCGATGTCGGCCAGCTTCGCACGGCCGTTGACGAAAATGATGTTGGACGGCTTCACGTCGCGGTGGGCCAGTCCGTGGTGGTGGAGGTGGCCGAGGGCCTCGGCCAGGCGCAGTCCCACGTCCAGGCACTCGGCGGTGTCCCAGCGCTCGAAGCCGGCGTGCGGATGGTCCGCGCGCAGCGTGCGCGGTTCGTATTCCACCGGATTGATCTCGCGCCCGCCGGAGACGTCGTCGCCGAGTTCCATGACGTAGTAGTAGAACGAGACGCCGTCCGGGCTGCGACCCACGTGCAGGATGTTGACCAGCGCCGGGTGGTCGCGCGAGATCGGCTCGTATTTCAAAATCCCCTCGAACTCGCGCTCGAACCCGCGCTCGTCCTCGAAGTCCTGCCGCCACACCACCTTCACCGCGCGCAGGGCACCGGTCACGCCCCGCGCCAGCCAGACCTCGCCGTAGGCTCCGCCGCCGATCTTGCGGAGAACCTCGTGGTCCGGAATGGTGGGGAAGGGGCGGGTTTCAGTCGGCATCGTTCTGCTCTTCGAGTTTCGCCAACTCGCGTTTGAGCACGGCACCCACCCGGTGCTTCGCCAGATAAACCTGCGCCATGCTCACGTTGAGTTTTTCGCGCACGCGGGCCGCATCCCACTGCTTGACCACGTAGCAATCGAAAATCTGGTATTGCTTGGGGGATACCTGCGCCTTCACGCGGGCCAGCGCGGCGTCGGCGAGGTTCTTCTTCCACTCCACGTCCCACAAGCGCGAGAGCAGGTCGCCGTCGGGGTCCTCGATGCGGTCGATCACCGCGGTCTTGCGGTCGTTGTCCCACTCGCCGCCGACCATCGCGGTGTCTTTCTTGCGCTTGCGGAACTGGTCGTTGATGCGCCACCGAGTCATGTTCATGAGCCAGGTTTTGAACGATCCCTGATTGGGGTCGTAGAGGTTCTTTTTGCTCTGCTTGGCGATCGAAAGAATCGTTTCCTGCACGCAGTCGAAGGCCTCCTCGTTGCGCAGCCCGGCCTTGATCGCCACCGAGTAGATCAGCCGCCAGTAGGTCTGGTAGAATTCGTCCCAGGTCCGCTGATCCTCCCAGTTTTCCAAACGGGCGATCAAACTCTTGCGCGTTTTCGCAAACGCCTGCTGGAGCACTTTGTCGCGGCTCTCGTCCTTTTCCTCGTCGTCGATTGACATCAAGAACCCCTTAAACCATTCCGGGCCGGCTGTCTTTCACGGAATCCGGAATTTCTCAACCCGCTGGCACTCAACCGCTGGAAACACCCTCAATATCCCCTGACCATCGTCCGATGCGAAGTTTCACCCTCAGGGTTTACAAGTCTGAGTCAGTGTAGCAGCCTCTTTGCGACTCGTTCACCCACCGTGTCCACGGCTCCCCCGGCCATGGATTCCCCCCACGGAGCAGCGCATGTCCCAGGAATCGTCACCCCCCAACCCCTCCCGGACTGTAGAAAAGATCCGGGAAATCGTCGTCGGCCGCCAACTCGACCGTCTGGAGCAGAGAATTGCCCGGTTGGAAAGCGGCGGTCCTGTCGCGTCCGGCCGTCCTTCAGCACCGCCGGACGACTATTTGGCCCACAGCGAGGCACGAATGGAAGCGATGCGTCACAATATCGAGCGGCATGTGGAAACCGCGCGCCAGGAGGCGGAAATTCGCGACCGGCAGATCCGGCCGGAAGTCAAGCGGCTGGCGGCGCAGATCCAGCAGGTGGCCGCCGCCCGCGCCGCCGAAAGCGAAGGCGCGGCCGTGCGACAGCTCGAAGGCCGTCTCGGCCAATGGCTCGGCCAATGGCAGGGCGCGCTGCAAAACCACCTCGCCGAGCGCGAGCAACGTCTCGCCGACCAACTCCGCGGCGAAGTGGCCGGCATGTGGGAGAACACCGAGCAGCAACTCACCCGTCTGCAAAGCCGCGCCGCCGACCGCCAGTGGATAGAGCAACGGCTCGCACGCGTCGCCGCCGCCGCCCGCGCACTGGCGGAAGCCGCCTCGCCACCCGCCACCGACACCGATTTCGTTCCCCCCCGATGAACTCCGCCCCGATCAGCCCGTTTCCCATGCCCACGCCGTCCCTGTCCGGGCCGCCGGCGACGGGACGCATGCGGGGCTTGCGACCGCTGCCTAGCGGTGGCGATGCGATGGCGGTGGATTTTTCCCGGCCGTTCGAGCTTCTGCCGGGTATTCCCGCGCCGGGTTTCCCACCGCCTGGCGCTCCGGTGCGGCCATTCGCGGACCCGCCGCCAACATCCTTTCAGGCATCGCCGCCACCGGCTTCCGATTTGACCGCCGATTTCACCGACGACGACCTCCGCGAAGCGCTCGAACCGATCATGGAGCAGGCGGTGCGAAAGGCG
>DATISV010000123.1:0-4864 GCA_035468505.1 Luteolibacter sp.
CCAGTTGCGGAGGCCGGTCATTTCCGGGGTTCCGGATTTGGAAAGGAACTCGGCGCGGGACTTCCATGGTGCATCGGGCAGCTTCGCGCTGGCGGGCGGGTTCGCGCCGTTCCTTTCCGCGAAGGCGATGAAATCGGGCCAGCTTTCCCTGAAGCGGCCGTTGAAGCCTGCGGGATACCAGATGAAATGCCCGATGCCCAGGGATGGGAATTCCTCGCCGGTGTTCCAAGCGGTGAGGCCGGAGATGGTGCCGCCGGATTCGTTCTGCCAGATTTTCTTTCCGATGGCGGTTTTCTGCGCCGGCGACAGGCTGGTGGCGGCGGACGGCGCCTGCGGCGTGGCCGCGCAGGAAACGAGAAGCAGACCGCAGAGGGCTGAGACGATGGCTGCATGCATGCCGTCACACTAGACGCCAGCTGCGCGGCCCGGCAAGCCCCGGGGATTTGGGATTGTTCGCAGGGGTGCGGCTGATAGGCTGCGCGCCGCCCGGGGTTCCACCGGGCCATCCGAATGAACATCATCATCGTCGGTGCCGGTGAGATCGGGCGTTATCTGGCGTCGCGGCTCTCCAAGGAGGCGCACAACATTTCCGTAATCGAAAAAGACCCGCGGCTGGCGGCGGATCTGGAACAGGCGATCGATGCCAAGGTGATCCACGGCAACGGGTCGAGCGTGGAGGATCTGGTGGAGGCGGACGTGGGCGAGTGCGGGTTGTTTCTTTCGCTGACTTCGTCCAACACCGCCAACCTGATGTCCGCCTCGATGGCCAAGGCGATGGGCGTGCCCAAGGCGGTGAGCCGCGTGCATCCCGGCTTGCAGCGCGAGGAGTGGTTGTTCGATTTCAAGGGGCACTTCGGGATCGATCACATCTTCAGCTCCGAGCGCCTCACCGCGATCGATCTGGCGAAATACGTGCGCAATCCGGACTCGCTGGAAGTGCAGGAGCTGGCGCGCGGCCGCATCGAGCTGCAGCAGGTGCGGGTGGGCGGAAACTCGCCGGCCGCAGGCGTGACGCTGCGCAAGCTGGACGCGCCCGCGGGCATCCGGCTGGCGATGGTTTCACGCGGCGGAAACCATTTCGTGCCGGACGCGGAGACGGTGCTCGAAGGCGACGACGTGGTGACGATCTTCGGCGAGCCGCGCAAACTGCGCGACTATGCCGACAAGCTGCAGGGCCGCAAGAGCATGAGCGACAAGCTGCGGGTGGTCATTTTCGGCGGCAACGAATACGGCTTCACGCTGGCGCAGATGCTCGAGAGCCTGCGCTGCTCGGTGCGTATCTTCGAGCGCGACGGCGCGCTCTGCGAAAAGATCGCCAACCGCCTCACCAATACCACCGTGATCCACGCGGATGCCACCGTGGTCACCGAGCTGCAGGAAGAGCAGGTGGGCGAGGCGGACTTTTTCATCAGCACCAGCCCGGACGACGAGGACAACGTGATGTCCTGCCTGCAAGCGCACACCCTGGGCGCGAAAACCTGCCTGACCATCATTCACCGGGCCGATTACGCGGAGGCGATTTCCGCCAGCGGCCACCACTTCGGCATCCGCGCCGCGGTGAGCCCGCGCGAGGCGACGCGGCGCGAGATCCAGCGCTTCATCACCACCGACAAGTATCATGTGATGAAGTCGCTCGAAGGCGCCGAGCTGATCGAGATCCGGGTCGGCAAGGGGTCGATCGCCGCCGGCCACATGGTGCACGAGGTGAAATGGCCGCCGCACACCGTGCTGGTGGGCCACCTGCGCGGCATCCACGCCGAAGTGCCGGGGCCCGACAACGTGCTGCTGGCGGAGGATCTGCTCTATGTGGTGGTGGCGCGCGAGTCGCTCAAGGCCTTGGTAAAGCTGTTGGAAACCTGATCGCCGCGCGCGAGATGTCATCATGAACCCGCGGATCGTTTCACGCATCACCGGCATCCTGCTGCTGCTGGAGGCGCTGGCGATGCTGGCTTGCGGGTTGTTCGCGCGCTATGACGTGGTGGCCGGCGACGAGCCGGCGATGCGGGCTTTGTTGCAATCCGCGGCGATCACCGGTGGCGTGGGCATGGTGCTGATCGCCGCCGGTGGCCTGCGCCTGCAGGTGAAACGCAGTCCGCGGCGCGAGGCGGTGCTGGTGGTGGGACTCGGCTGGCTGGCGTGCAGCGCCTTCGGCGGATTGCCATATCTATTATGTCCGCCGCACATGGACATGGCGGCGGCGTTTTTCGAGGCGGCCTCGGGATTCACCACCACGGGTTCCTCGGTGATGAGCGATATCGAAGCCTGGCCGCGCGGCATGCTGTTGTGGCGGTCGATGACCCAGTGGCTGGGCGGCATCGGCATCCTGGTGCTGTTCGTGGCGGTGCTGTCCTATCTCGGGCTCGGGGCGAAGTCGTTGTTTCAAAACGAATCGTCCTTCCGCGGCGGCGAGTCAGGGATGGCGCGCATCCAGGACACCTCGCTCGCGCTGCTGCGCATCTACGGCGCGTTCACCGTGGCCTGCACGGTCGGACTGCGGGCGATGGGGATGACTTGGTTCAATGCCGTCTGCCATGCCATGACCAGCGTCTCGACCGGCGGATTCAGTCCGCACAACGCGAGCGTCGCCCATTACTACGAATGGGACAATGGCTGGATGATCGAATCTTATATCAGTCTGTTCATGCTGCTGTGCAGTCTGAACTTCCTGCTTTACGTCGTGATCGTCCGCAAGAACTGGCGGCGGCTGCGCGACGAGGAGGACGGCCGCTGGTGGATCGCGATTCTCGCGTTTTCGATCCTGCTCATCGCCGGTGGCCGCACGTGGAACGGCGAAACGGATCTCCTGCAGGGACTCAGGGATGCGGTCTTCACCGTCATCAGCATCGCCTCGACCACCGGTTTCGGCACGGCGGACTACGAACAATGGCCGGCGTGGTCGAAGATGTTGCTCGCGCTGCTGATGCTGATGGGCGGCTGCGCGGGATCGACCGCCGGCGGCTTCAAGGTCGGCCGCCTGCTGGTGTTCGTGAAATCCGCGCGTTACGAGATCATGCGTGCCTTCCGCCCGAACCTGGTCTTCCGCCTCAGGGTCAACGGCAACGCGATCGACGATTCCGGCCGCTCGCGCACGGTCTTCTTCCTGCTGCTCTACTTGATGATCGTGGTGCTATCCACGCTGATCGTCGCAGTGTTGGAAGCCGGAACCGGCATCTCGATGGAAACCTGCATCGCCGCGGTGATCGCCACCCTGTCGAACATCGGCCCCGGCTTCGGCGCGGTGGGACCCACGGAAAACTTCGGCCATTTCCGCGAAGCCACCCATCTCTTTCTCGGCTGGCTGATGATCCTCGGCCGCCTGGAACTCTTCGCGCTGCTGGTGCTCTTCCTGCCAAGCGCGTGGCGGCGGTATTGAGCATGGCAGATTGGCCCACAAGCCTGCAGCCAGGAAATGAGGCTTGAAAATGACCATGGTCTGACTAGGGTTTCCGCATGGATATGACCGTGACCCAGTTCAAGGCCAAGTGCTTGGGCGTGATCGACAAGGTGCAGAAGGAAAAATCCCGCATCGTGATCACCCGCCATGGCAAGCCCGCCGCGGAATTGATTCCCGTATCGGCCAGTTCGCCCGGAAAATTGTTCGGACGTTCCAAGGACAGCACCACCATTCTGGGCGATCTCACGAGCACCGGAGAACATTGGGATGCCGAAGATTGAAAACCTGATTGCCGCGGTGTTCGACACCCACGTCTGGGTGTGGTCCGCGGCGGCGGACGCACGGGCGGAAAAGTTGCGGGATTTCTCCGGCACGGCGGTCGTCTCCGCCATTTCGCAATGGGAAGTCTCGATGCTGGCCGCGAAAGGCCGGCTCATCCTCAAACCCGATGAGGAAGCCTGGTTCGCCGCCAATCTGGCACCGCCCGTATCCCTTGCGCCGCTCACTGCGGAAATTGCACTGACAAGTTGCCGCCTGCCGGAGTTCCATGGTGACCCTGCGGACCGGATCATCGTCGCCACCGCCATCGTCATGGGCATTCCGCTTATCACCGCGGATCAGGAGATCATCCGGTGGAATGAGGAGCGGGGACTGCTTCAGGTGATTCGGTTGTGAATGCTCGCCATCAGCGGTGTGGCGCGGCGCCCTGTTTTTCCGATAAGGATTCTGCTCCGCCAACGCCTCGAGATCCTCGACTTTTTTTCTGTAATACCGCAGCTGCCACTCGTCGCCTCCTTGTTCCGCCACCATCCGCCAGTAAAATCGCGCTTCGGCGATCTTTTGCGGCAGGCCTTGATTCCAAGCAGCTTCACATGCCCTGAATGTCGGGATGCTCCAGCCGAGGAGGATGGATACGAAAAGAAGCACGGCGAACCTCAGCCTCCACTTTCCTGTCACTCCTCTGGTGAAGAGCCATCCGAACACCAGCGCCACGGCCGATCCGATGGCTGAATAGAACAGGAAATTCCCGGCCATGGAAAAAGGGAACTAGTCCGGAGTCTTTAGATAAAACCAAACCTCCTGCGCATACAAGTTTCCTTCGCTGAGGGTGTGGATCGCGGGCATGTTGAAAGGCACGCTCGTCACGAACTGGAACCAGAATCCAACCCACAACGAATAGCAGATCATGACCACCTGCATCCTCGCCACGAAGTTCCGGTCCTTTTTCTCC
This sequence comes from Luteolibacter sp., assembly GCA_035468505.1. Taxonomy (GTDB): domain Bacteria; phylum Verrucomicrobiota; class Verrucomicrobiia; order Verrucomicrobiales; family Akkermansiaceae; genus Luteolibacter. Next base: position 4,626 of record DATISV010000123.1, read on the forward strand.
AGCTCGTTCGCGTGGCGCAAACGCGCGGCCCTTCCCCTCAAGCGAACTCCGCCCCGCCGCAAAGCAGGGCCGCCTGCCGCGTCCGGGGAAGTGATCAACTTCAGCGCCATCCGCTGAAACCTTATCGACCGTTTCGTGGACGGGAAGCGGCAAACCAATCAGAACTTCGCCGCCGCCGCAGTCTTGAGTTCCTCCAATTTGCTCCGATCCGGCGCGGCACCTCTTGCCTGGTCGGGCTT
>DATISV010000124.1:0-3724 GCA_035468505.1 Luteolibacter sp.
GGCAGGCGGCCGTTCACTTCGATCGTTTCGTAGGCGATGGCCGTGCAACCGGTGGCGGCGAGGGTTTCCGTGAGCGTCTGATCGGCCGCCAGATGGAGATAAGTGAAAAGGATGTGATGGGGCTGGAGCATGGCCACTTCCGCCGGCTGCGGTTCCTTGACCTTGACGATCATTTCCGCCTCGGCGAACACGGCCGCCGCGTCGGGAACGAGCCGCGCGCCGAAGGCCTTGTATTGCTCGTCGCAATAACTCGCGCCCTCCCCCGCCCCGCTCTGGACGATCACTTCGTGCCCCCGCTTCACCAGCTCCGCCACCGATCCGGGGACCATGCTCACCCGGTGTTCCTGTGTTTTGATCTCCTTGGGAATTCCGATTTTCATGATGACTGCCCGGAGGATGAATCGATGCCCAGCGGCCATCCAGCGCAATCGGCTGCAAGTGGGCCGGGCCGGCGATCTTTTCGGGTGTCTTTTCGGGTTGCCCGGGCGGCCGGCTTTGCTAGTTTCCGAACGCTCATTTGGAAAAATGTCCCGGGTTCTCGACCTCCATGTGCTTGTGCTCAACCGGAACTGGCAGCCGGTTCACACATGCAGCGTGCGCCGCTCCCTGCATTTGTTGTGCACGGGCCATGCGCAAGTCGTGCAGGTGGACGGCGAGGAAAGGTTCCGGACGCACGATCTGGAATCATGGATTGGCCACTCGGCGGCATATGCGGATGAGGAAATGATCCACGGTGCACGCATCGTTCTGCGGGTGCCGAAAATCGTGGTGCTCACCTTCTACGACCGTCTGCCGCGGCTCGAAGTGCGTTTCAGCCGCCGCAATGTGTTCCTGCGCGACAAGTTCACCTGCCAGTATTGCGAGCAGGTGTTTCCGGAAACCCAACTCAACCTCGACCATGTGATGCCCCGCGACAAGGGCGGCCGCACGACTTGGGAAAACATCGTCACCTCCTGCTTCCGCTGCAACACGCGCAAGGCGAACAAGCTGCCGCACGAGGCCGGCATGCATCCGCGCAGCCGCCCGTTCGCGCCGCGCTGGCGGCCGCTCTTCGGCCTGCAGGAAAACGGCCTGGCCGACGAAAGCTGGAGCCACTTCATCCAGCCGGTGCGCGACAAGCCCCGCCTCAGCGCCTGACACGGTTCATTTCCCCAACCAGCGCAGCACCGACGGCAGCGCGGCGGACCAGGCGTGGGCGATGGCACAATCGATCACCGCCTGTTCGTGGTCGCGATCGGGAAACGCGCGTCGCTCGCGGATCTGCCGCGCATGCCTTGCGATGGCCCGCAGCTCCGCCGGCAGCCCGAGCAGGGACATCGCCGCGGCCAGCGCGGTGGCGGCGAAAAGCGCGGCGAACACGCCCATCGCCGGCAGTTTTCCCACCAGCAGCGCGAACACCGCCACCATCGTGGCGAGTGGCGGCACGGCGGCACCGAAACGACGCGTGTTTTCGCGTGCCGCGGCGGCTTTGGGCTCCTCCTCGCGCCATGAAACCAATGCCGCCGCGCGTAGATCGAGCCCGAAACCGGCCGCCGTACCGCTGGCACGGCGCACGTCGGACTCGGCATCCGCGGGCGGCGTCCAGCGCGCCAGATCGCAACGACAATCCTGCCGGCCCAGAGACGCGAGAATCCTGCGGCCAAACCACCAACACGCGATCATCGCGACGACGATCGGCAGCAGGGAAAGAATGACAACGATGCGATACATGCACCGCCAGGCGGCTTACCAATCAACGTTGTTGCCGCGGCAATCGATGTGGGTGAAGTTCCAGTAGCCACCCACTCCGCCACGGAACAAACCAAGATTGCGCAACTCGCGGGCGGTTGAGGTGACCGTGCGCGCGCGCACCGGAAACTTCACGTCCACCGCGGCGTTGGCCTGGTGCCATGAACCGCTTTTGCCGCCGGTGCGGGCGTTGTAGGATGGCGAGCGGTAGGCGGAAACAACTTCCACCTGGGAAACGTTCAGCTCCATCGCGACGCGCTCCACCACCTTGAGCGTGTAGCCCATGCGCCGCCACCATGATTTGGGCGGCAGACTGTTCCAGACCGAGCTGCGCTGTTTGGCGTGTGATGCGAGCACCTGGCTGGCATTCACCCGGCGCAGGCCGAGGCTGTTGAGGTAGCGGAGATACTCATAGGCCACGCGGCCGTTGCGGGCTTCCCACTCCTCGGGCAGGTCCGGGCGCACGGTGTAGGGAATGGCGCGGTTGGCGTGGCCGGCTCCCTGGTTGGCGGTCGCCACGGAAACCTTGGGCATGCCCTTCTTGCGCGCGGATGTGAAGGCGGAGGCGGGCGAAACACTAGCCGCCAGACCGAGACCGGCGAGACCCAAACTCCCCAAAATCCCGCGACGGGATGTCAGTATTTGCTGGTGATGGGGGGCGGTTTCAGGGTCTGTCAGTTCGATCATAGGGTTCAAGGGATGGCGCGCTGTTAGTAAAGCGGGATGCGTGCCGAATGTGGGATAAAGGCACAAATTACCGCGCGGACCCTGCGAGAAAACCAAACGTTTTCGATGCGACAAGCAAAAAATACCCTGAAAATCAGCCAAATCGGATCATCCGGATGTAAATACAATGGCGATATCGCGGTAAACCGCTGATATCGGAGCCGCAAACGCCGGCCTCACTCCACCGTCCAGGTGCTGGCACCGTGGAGCAGTTCCTTCCATGTGCCGCCGCCGCGTTTTTCCTGCGCGGCGAGCATCTGGCTGTGGATCTGTTCCTCGTAAGTCGGCCGCTGGATGCTGCGGACGACGCCGACCGGCGTTGGGAAGTCCGGCAGGTTCATGTTGGCGAGCATCTGGGAATAAAGCGGGCTGGAGTGATCCGGCTGATGAACGAGCACATCGGGCGCGGTGGCGTCGCAGATTTCCGGCGTGAGGCCGTTGAGGCGGATGCCCTTTTCCTTGTCCTTGCCGAAAAGCAGCGGTTTCCCGGCTTCGAGGAAAAGCATTTGATCGTTGCGGTTTTCCTTCGAATAAACCGCGTCCCAGGCCCCGTCGTTGAAGATCACGCAGTTCTGGAAAATCTCGACGAACGACACGCCCTGATGCTCATGCGCGGCCTTGAATGTCTCGACCATGTGCTTCGGGTTGTTGTCCAGCGTGCGGGCGATGAAGGTGGCCTCGGCGCCGAGCGCGAACAGCAGCGGGTTGATCGGATGATCCACCGAACCGCCGGGCGTCGTCTTGGTCTTGGTGCCTTCGGGCGAGGTCGGACTGTATTGGCCTTTGGTCAGGCCGTAGATGCGGTTGTTGAAAAGCAGGACGGTGACGTTGACGTTGCGGCGCAGCACGTGGAGCAGGTGGTTGCCGCCAATGCTCAGGCCGTCGCCATCGCCGGTAACAATCCACACCGACAGCTCCGGGTTGGCCACTTTCACGCCGGTGGCCACGGTCGGCGCGCGGCCGTGGATGGTGTGGAATCCGTAGGTCTGCATGTAATACGGAAAACGGCTGGAGCAGCCGATGCCGGAAATGATCACGAAGTTTTCGCGCGGCACGCCGAGTTCGGGCAAGGTGCGCTGGAGCGAATTGAGAATGGCGTAATCACCGCAACCGGGGCACCAGCGGACGTCATTGGGGGTGACGAAATCCTTGCGGGAAAGCTCCGGAGCGGGAGACGGGGTCTGGGTTTCGGTGGCCATGGAAATCAGTCGTTGAGGAGTTGCAGGATGCGCTCGCGGAGTTCGTTCACGCGGAACGGGCGGCCCATGAT
>DATISV010000125.1:0-3277 GCA_035468505.1 Luteolibacter sp.
AAATCGATGCCGTTGACCGCCGTGTCGAGCACTGTCGTCTGGAGATCCGCACCATCGAGATGCGGATGGATCAACTCCTCAACCGCTTCGCCATCCGCAAGCAACTCGAAGAGAACCGGTCCGACCTGCGGCCGATCTCGCTCGCCGTCGTTGAAGAGATGGATCCCGCGCCGCCGCACCCGCGCAGTGTGGCATCCGCCGCTCCCTAGCCTGTGAACAACGCCTTCCAGACCCGCTGCATTGTCCTGTGCACGATCCTGGTGATCGTGCTCAGCGTGCTTTCCGGCCGCTTGGTCCAGATCCAATTGGTGGATCGCCATCGCTATGCGGAAAGTTCGCGCAAGGCCTACCACCGCATCGAGAAACTCCCCGCCATCCGCGGCATGATCGTGGACCGGCACGAGGAACCGCTCGCCCGCAGCATCCCGGTGTCCACCGTGTTCGTGGACAAGAACCACCTCTACGATTACAAGCTCGCCGCGTTCGGACTGGCCTACGAGGAAGCCAGCGCGGAGGAAGGCTGGTACCAGCTCGACGAAGCCGCCCGCAGCCGACGCATCCACGCCTTGCGCGGCGACATCCTCAACCGTGAGACCGGCGAAACCATCGTCGCGAAGCATCTCGCCTACGCCATCGGCGTGCTCGCCCGGCCGCTCGGCATGCGCCGCGAGGAACTGCGTGACCGCATCGAAAACAGCCGCGGAAAATGGGTGCCCGTCGCCAAGGACCTGCCCGAGGACGTGGCCGACGGACTGCGCGAGATGGTGGACAAACATTGGCTCCAGGGCTTCGAGTTCCAGAACTCCATCAAGCGCTGGTACACCGCACCCAACCTCGCCACCCACCTCATCGGCTTCACCGGCGAGATCGAGGAAACCAACGACGAAGGCAAAATCGAACACCGGGTCGTGGGACGCTTCGGCATCGAGTCCGCCATGGAGGATTACCTCGCCGGCCGCGACGGCTGGCGGCAGCACAGCCGCGACGCGCGCGGCTTGGTCGTGCCGGGCGGTTCCACCAGCCTGCTGCCGCCGCGCGCCGGACTCAACGTGCAGCTCACCCTCGACATGGGCTTGCAGGCGATCGTCGAGGAGGAACTCGATGCCTGCCTCGACGAGTTCGTATCGAAACGCGGCGCGGTCGTTCTGATGGATCCGAAGACCGGTGAAGTCCTCGCCCTGGCCAGCCGCCCGCACTTCGATCTGAACCAGCGCCGCGAAGTGGCCGCCAACGGTTTCAACTACGCCGTCCAGGCGATTTACGAACCGGGATCGACCTTCAAGATCGTCGCCGCCGCGGCCGTGCTCAACGAACGCCTGGCGGGACCGCAATCCACCGTATTCTGTCACCACGGGCTGTATCGGGAAGGAGCCATCCGCGTGCCGGATCATCACCCCTACGGCAATCTCACGCTCGAAGGGGTGCTGGTGAAATCCAGCAACATCGGCATCTACAAGTTCGCCCGTCAGCTCGGTGTGAACCGCTTCTACGATTACAGCCACCGCTGGGGATTCGGCTCGAAAACCGGCATCATGCTCAGCGGCGAGAGCGCCGGCATCTGCCGCAACACCGGCAACGCCGTCGATTTCTCGCGCGCCAGTTATGGCTACGCGCTCAATGTCACGCCGCTGCAAATGGCCTGCGCCTACTCGGTCATCGCCGGCGATGGCAGACTGCTCAAACCCCGCATCGTCAAATCGCTCGTCGCCAACGACGGAACCGTCATCGAGAACTATCCGCCGGAAGTCGTCGCGCAGGTCATCAAGCCTGCGGTGGCCAAACAAATGCGTGAAGCCCTGGCCAAGGTGACCGAGGAGGGCGGCACCGGCACGCTCGCCGCCGTGCCCGGATACAAGGTCCCCGGCAAGACCGGCACCGCCAAGAAACACAATCCCCTTGGCCGCGGCTACTACGATGATCGTTACACCGTCTCATTCGCCGGCATGCTGCCCGCACAGGACCCCGCCTTCGTCGGCATCGTCGTCATCGACGATCCGCTCACCAACAAGGTGAAACGCTACGGCGGCACCATCGCCGCGCCGGCCTTCGGCCGCATCGGCGCGCGCGCCGCCGCCTATCTGAATCTCAAACCCACCGAGCCCATTCCCGCCGACCTCGCCGATCGCACTCAATGATTCTCCGCGACCTCATCACACGTCTTTCCCGCGTCACGGCCAGCGGCCCGTTGGACATGGAAATCCGCGCCATCACCGATTCGTCGCGCGAGGCGGGAGCCGGCGTGATCTTCACCGCCGTGCGCGGCGCACGCGTGGACGGCCATCGATTCATCGACGATGCGATCGCCGCCGGGGCTGCGGCCATCGTCGCCGAGACCGCCCCGCCGGACGGTCTGTCATCTTCCGCCGCATGGTTGCACGTTGCCGATTCGCGCGACGCCCTCGCCCGGCTCGCCTCCGCCCTGCACGGCGATCCATGGAAGGACATGAAGCTCGCCGGTGTTACCGGCACCAATGGCAAGACCACCACCGCCTTCCTGCTTCACCACATCATGAAAAGCGCGTGGCACCGCGCAGGGCTGTTAGGGACCATCTTCGTCGATGACGGCGAAACCACCGCCGCCGCCAGCCACACCACGCCGGAACCGGTCGGACTCGTTGAATTGTTAGGCCGCATGCGCGACCACGGCTGCCGCGGCGCGGCGATGGAGGTTTCCTCGCACGGCATTCACCAGAAACGCGTCTCCGCCATCGGTTTCGACGCCTGCGTGTTCACCAATCTCACCCAGGACCATCTCGATTACCACGGCACGCTCGATGCCTATTGGCAGGCCAAGGCCTCGTGGTTCCGCGATCTCGCCGCCGATCCGCATGGCAAGAAACCCGTGGCCGTCATCAACACCGACGATGCCCGCGGCGCGGAACTCGCCGCCGAACTCGATGGCAAAATGCCTGTCGTCCGCTACGGCTTCAACGTCCACTGCGATTTCCGCGCCAACAACTTCCGCCAGAACCCTCGCGGCATGGAGTTCGAACTCAATGCCAGGGGCCGCAGCCATTTGGTGCGCGCCCCGCTCATCGGGCGTTTCAATATCCATAACATCATGGCCGCCGTCGCGGCCGCCATTTCCTGCGGCATCCGTCCGCGCGAGGCCATCGCCGCCATCGCCGACGCGCCGCAGGTGCCCGGCCGGATGGAAAACGTCGGCAATGCCGGCGGAGCCACCGTGTTCGTCGATTACGCCCACACGCCCGACGCGCTCGAAAACGCCTGCCGCACGCTGCGCGAACTCAATCCGCGCCGCCTCATCACCGTCTTC
>DATISV010000126.1:0-2934 GCA_035468505.1 Luteolibacter sp.
AGGACTGGGAGGGAGCGCTCGCGAGTTTCGAAAAGCATATCTCGATCTTCGGCGCCGACTTCGACGTTCTGGAGGCGGTGTCCGACTGCCACTACCGTCTCGGTCATCTGGAGCGGGCGCGCGAGGCGGCGATGAGAGGGCTGGATGACAATCCTCAGTCGGTCAACTGCCTCGCCAGCCTGGCCGCGGCGAGCACGCCGGAACAGCTTGGCGGGGCCGCGCTCGCCGCGCGATTCGAGGCGTCCGGTAATGCGGCGGAAGCCTATGAAACCGCGCTCGACTATCTCGTTTCACTCGATGCGACGGATCATGCGCGCGTCTTGTTCGCCGCCTGTCGCGGGAAGTTCGAAGACCCGGAACTTGTGAAATATTACGAGGAAACCCTCGCCGTGGATGCGGAAACCACGGAGTGAAACGGGTCACAGGGATGCGGCCATGAGCAAGTGGTGTGGATGGTTCGTGTTGGTAGGGAAGAAGCGGAAAAACATCCTGAGACCGAGGCTGCTCATAACAGACCCACGGGTTGGTGGCTATGCTTGGGAATGACGGCGTCGATGTGGCGGTTGCCAAGGTGCTTGGAAACGGCCTCGGCGAGCACGTCGCGGAAGTCGGTGGTGTGGCGCAGGTCGCGGCGCTGTTGGAGTTGTTCGACTTCGAGTCCGGGCCATTCGCCGAGCACCGGTTTGGGTGGCTTGGCGAGTCCGCCACCCAGGGCGATCATGCAGTTCGCCCAGCCGTGGTCGGTGCCGCGGGTGCCGTTTTCCCGGACGGTGCGGCCGAAGTCGCTCAGCGTGAGTACGAGCACGTCGCGCATGCCGTCGCCGAGGTCCTTGGAAAACGCGGCCATGGCCTCGCAGAGGTCGCGCAAGCGGTTGGCGAAGCCACCGGTCGCGCCGCCCTGGTTGTTGTGGGTGTCCCAGCCGCCGTAATCGATCTGGATCACCTCGGTGCCGACGCCGGCCTTGATGAGCCGGGCGGCTTCCATGAACTGCCGGGCGATGCCGCTTTTCGGATAGGTGACACCGTGGGCGGGTTGGTAATCGCCTTTCGCGATGGCTTCGAGCTGGCGGGTGCCTTCGAGCGTGGCGGCGGCGGTTTTGGCCAGCATATCCGCGGTGGTGGCGGCGTGCGCGGGATCGGGCTTGGTGCAGTAGGCGGTCTCGAGCGCGGCACGGAGCACCGCGGCGTCCGCCTGCGTCGCGGGCATCGCGAGATCGGCCACGCCGCGGATGGCGTAGGCGGGGGCGCGGCCGCGCAGCATGCGCGGCAGGTTGCCGCCGATGGCGACGGCGCGGATGGTGCCGTGGCCGGTGGAGCTGGCGAGGTGGCGGTTGAGCCAGCCGTCCGATGACAGCGAATTGCCGACGACGCCGGTTTCCCAGGTGTCCTGCTCCTCGAAATGCGAGCGGGTGTTTTCCGCATAGCCGACGGCCTGCAACGCGGTGGCGGTGCCGTCCTTGAACATCGGCCGCAGGGCCGCGGCGGCGGGGTGGAGGCCGAAGAAGCCGTCGAGATCGATGGCCGAGTCGTCCGCGCCGGACGGGCGCGGGATGGCGAGCGACTGACGATGTTGGTAGTAGTTCTTGTCGCCGTGGGGGACGACGAAATTGAGGCCGTCGATGCCGCCGCGCAGGAAGACGGCGACGAGGGTGCGGTCCTTGCGCACCGGTGCGGCGGCGAGCGTGCGCAACGGAGAGAAACCGCCGGCGATGGCGGTGGCGGCACCGAGCTGGAGAAAATGGCGGCGGGTGATCGGGTCCATGGCGTGGGTTGTTAGGGTTTGGGATCAGCGGGATTGAAACTCCGGCATCATGTGGAGCAGCGTGGCGAAAAGAACACGGCGTTGATTGTGATCGGAGATCTCTTCCTTCAGGATGGCATGAAGCGCTTCACGCGTGGATTCCTGCGGCGGCAGTCCGCGGCGGGCGGCCATGGCGTGATCGATTACCACCTCGCGGTGCGCTGCGTGCTTGAGTTTTTCCGCGTCGAACCAGTTCCACGGCAAGGTGACTGCCAGCGGACTGCCGATCTCCTTGCAATAACTCCACTTCTGAAGTTGATAGTTCGAATCGGCGTATTCCGCGTTGTGTTCCGGGTAGCCGTCGGGGCTGGCGCGGTCGAACAGGTTGCGTCCGCTGCGGTCGCCGAGTTGGATGACCGACCAGGGATGGAATCTGTCGGCGGCACGCTGCGCGATCACGCCGAATTCGATGGGAGTGAGGAGTTTCGCCGGAGGATCCGCCGCCATCAATTCGGGTGAACTGGCGACCGACGCGAGCAAGCGGGCGAAGTTTCCGCCGCCGCTTTGGAACTCGCGGGCGAGGCTGGCGACCGCGTTTTCCGTGGCCGATTCGCCGAGGTAATGGGCGGCGAATTTTCCGGAAATGAAGCGCGCGGTCTGCGGACGGCAGGCGAGCATTTCAATGACTTGCAGGATGCGGTCGTCCGCGGATTCCGGCGATGCGGTGGCTTCCAAGGCGAGTCCGAACACCTCGATGCGGCCGGCGTGGTTGAGGTAGGGCGAGAAGCGGTAATCGTAGCCGATCGCCCCGCCGTCCATGGTCGCCTCGCGTTGCGCGCCCCAGCCGGTGAGCAGTTGCGCGAGGTGGGTGACGTCGTCCTGCCGGTATCCGCCGTGCACGCCCACGGTGTGGAGTTCCATCAGCTCGCGGGCGTAGTTTTCATTCAACTGGCGGTCGAGGCTGCTGTGCTGATCGAGATAGATCATCATCGCCGGGCTGGTGGCGGAGGTGAGCAGTAGGTCCTGGAAGCGGGCGATCCCAAGCTCGCGGAACACGCGGTGCTCCTCCCATTTCGCCGTCGCGCCGGCTTTCGAGATCCAGGTGGAGAAGTGGTTCTGTGCGAAGAGCGAGAACCTGGCCGCCACCGGTTTGCGGGTGGCGAGCAGTTCGCAAATCACCCGTCCGCGGATGT
>DATISV010000127.1:0-2996 GCA_035468505.1 Luteolibacter sp.
GGGCGCCACCTGCATCGGCGACGGTGCCACGTCCACCGGGTCGTTTCACGAAGGGCTCAATCTCGCCGCGGTGGAAAGGCTCCCGCTGGTGGTGGTGGTGGGCAACAACCAGTTCGCCTACTCGACGCCGAATGACCGCCAGTTCGCCTGCGCGGATCTTGTGGAACGGGCGCGCGGATATGGCATCGGCGGGTTTTCCGTGGATGGCACCGATTTGCTGGCCTGCGCCTCGGTGATCACCGAGGCGGTGCGCCGCGCGCGATCGGGCATGGGGCCGCAAATGGTGGTGGCGCGCCTGCTGCGCCTCTCCGGCCACGGCGAGCACGACGACGCCTCCTACGTCCCCGGCGAAGTGCGCGACGGCCACTACGGCCGCGATTGCGTCGAGGTGGCGATGCGCCAGCTCGTGGAAAACAACTTCGCCACCGTGGAGGAAATCCTCGGTTGGCAGGAGGAGTTCGCCGCCGATGTGCAGCGCGCCGTCGCCCAGGCCCAGCAGGAACCCGCGCCCGATCCCTACCGCGAGAAGTGGACCGCGCTTGCCACCCGTTTTCCGCTCGCCACCCCCACGCCCAGCCAGCCCGTTTTCCCGTGAGTGTCACCTACATCGATGCCATCCGCGAGGCGCAGCTCACCCTGCTGCGCGAGGACCCGCGCGTGTTTCTCTACGGCCAGGACATCGCCACCTTCGGCGGAGCTTTCAAGGCCACCAAGGGGCTGGCGGAAATGTTTCCTAACAGAGTGTTCGACTGCCCGATCTCCGAGGACGCGATGATTGGCCTCGCAGTGGGCGCGGCGATCGAGGGCATGCGGCCGGTGGTGGAAATGCAGTTCGCGGATTTCTCGTCGATCGCCTTCAACCAGATCGTCAACCAGGCGGCCACGCATTTTTACCGGACCGGCGTGCCGGTGCCGATCACGGTGCGCCTGCCGTCCGGCGGCACCGCCGGCTCGGGTCCGTTCCACAGCCAGAGCATGGAGGGTATCTACGCGCAATATCCGGGGTTGGTCATTCTAACACCCGCCTCGGTGAGCGACGCCTATCACATGCTCATCGACGCCGTGGCGCTGGATGATCCGGTCATTTTCTGTGAGCACAAGTTCCTCTACCGCTGGCTCAAGGCGAAAACGATCAACAACGACCACCTGCCGATCGGCCAGGCGCGCATTGTCAGAACCGGCAAGCACGCCACGGTCGTCGCTTATTCGGCGATGGTGCACGAGGCGGTGCGCGCCGCCGACCGCCTGCATGACGATGGCTGGGAAATCGAAGTGGTCGATCTGCGCTCGGTGAAGCCGCTCGATATCGACACCGTGCTCGCCTCGGTCGCCCGCACCGGCCGCCTGCTCGCGGTGGGCGAGGCGTTTCCCTGGGGTGGCGTGACCGCCGAGGTGGTCGCACGCGTCGCCGACGAAGGGTTCCACTTGTTGGACGCGCCGCCGCAGCGCCTCAACTCGCGCGACACCCCGGTTCCTTATCACCCGAAACTCTGGGCCGCCCACCGCCCGACCCCTGAATCGATCTGCGAAGCCCTCCGCAAGCTGCTCGCTTTCTAACATTTCAGCATTTCAGTATCTCAGTATTTCAGCTTTTAACCACACCATGCCCACCGTCCCGATCCTCATGCCCCAGCTCGGCGAATCGATCGCCGAGGCCACCGTGATCCGGCTTGGCGTCGCGGAGGGTGACGCCGTGCGCGCCGACCAGGAAATCATCGAGGTGGAAACCAACAAGGCGGTGATGAGCGTGACCACGCTGTGCGACGGCGTGGTCGCCGAAATCAAGGCGAAGGAGGGGGTTTCCTACTCGGTGGGATCACTGTTAGGATTGTTGGAGGTCACCGAAGAGGAAGTCGCCCGCACCGGTGTTGAAACGCTGGAGTCGATGGAGCAAAAGCGCGCCCAGGCCGCAGAGAGCCAGCATCCGTCGCAAGCCGAGGCGAACCTGCACTTCGCGCTCGACGCCGACGACGCCTACGAGGAGGCGCCCGCCGTGGTGCCCAGCGTGAAAGGCCTGCCGGTGCCCACCGGCACGATGGGCGCCCACTACATTTCCCCGCGCATGCGCGCCCGCATGGACGATCTCGGGTTGCGCGAAGCCGATATTTCCGCCGTCGCCGGCACCGGCGCGGGCGGACGGGTCACCGTCGAGGATCTTGAGCGTTTCCTCGATTACCTCGAAGCGTGGCCGAGCACCCAGGCCTCGCCGATGCGCCTGTCGGTGGCCGATGCGATGCGCCGCAGTTGGACGCGTCCGCTCGCGACGGTGGGATTGCCTGTTTTGTTGGACCGCGTGCTCGATCACCGCCGCGGTCATTCGCCGAAACCCGGACTCACGCTCTACATGCTGCGCGCCTTCGCCCTGGCGCTCGCCGAGAATCCAGCCACCGCCGGCTACCTCATCGGCGACAAGATCGTCCACCCGCGCGCTTTCGATATCGGCGTGGCCGTGCAGATCGAGGACGGCGTGCTGGTGCCCGTGGTTCGCAAAGTGGACCAGAAACCGCTGCGCGAACTCATCGCGGAATATGACGATCTCGTGGACCGCGCGCGCCGCCGCCGCGTGACCGAGGACGATTGCCGTGGTGGTATTGCCACGGTCACCAATTTCGGCACCTTCGGCCTGACCATGGGCACGCCGATCCCGCTGCCCAACGAGACACTCATCCTCGGCATCGGCGCGGGCGTGAAAAAACCGGTGTGGAGCGCCCAGGCGGAGGTTTTCCTGCCCGCCACCACGGCGGAAATGTTCCTCACCTTCGACCACCGCGTCATCGACGGCGGTGGGGCGGGCGTGTTGCTCACGCGCGTGTCCGAACTGCTCCAGCAGCCGGATTCCCTATGACGGCACGCGCTGCGGTGCCGGCATCGGGCCGGTGAATCATTGCGCGGGAATTGCTACGGTCTGGACTTGCCGCGATCGTGCGCGGATAGCTTTGACCATATGGCGGAAATCACGTCCCCAATGCATTCTTACATGGGTAAAATACGCGCAG
>DATISV010000128.1:0-4568 GCA_035468505.1 Luteolibacter sp.
GCCCGCGAAGGCCTTCCTTGCGCGCCTGCTGCCATTCCTCGCGCGCGCTCCACACCTCCGCCGCGGTGCTTTCCTCGTAGCACGCCCGCGCCTCGGGTGCGCCGACCCGCTGCTCGATCAAGCCCACCACGGTTACAGTCCGCGTGCCCGGCCCTTCCGGAAACGGCAGTTCCAGCACATCGCCCGCATGCAGCGCCGACGCCGCCTTCAACGCATGCCCGCGCCGCTTCACCTTGCCCGCCGCACACATCTCCGCCGCCAGACCGCGCGTCTTGAACAATCGCACGGCCCACAGCCATTTGTCGGTGCGCGCGGTGTCGGGCATGGGAAAATTCAAGACCGTTTCATCCGGTCAATCAAACCGTTCGCCAGAATCAAGGTCGGCAGGCCCAGCGCCACCAGCATGAAATAGAGCGATGGCAGATGGCGCACCTGGATCTGCATCATCATCGCCTGCGCCATGCCCTCGCCCAATCCAGCGAATGGATCATCGGCCCGCTGTTCGGATTGGCTCTGCGCCGACAATTCCTCGGCCAGTTTTTTCTTCACCGGAAAACCGACCGACATCTGCAAAGCGATCAATCCCAGCGCCACCGCGCATAACACCCCCGGCAGATTTCCCCGCACGGGTGCGGCGGACCGGATCGCGGCGAAGGCCGCCGCCACCGCACCGATCACCGCTAGCAGGGCCAGCCCCACCAGCGGAGCGAAACCCATCGACTCGCCTTCCGATTCACCACCCTTCTCATCGAGATCCTTCATCTCCTGAGATGGCGAACCGCCACCGTAGATGACCTGGACGCCGCTCTGCGTCGCCATGCTCGTACCGCTGCACTGGATGTCGATCCACGGCAGGAAAAACAACACCAGTGCGGCCAACGCCGTCACCAGGTTGATCTTCTGCAACACCAGCGGAAGCCCTTCGGCAGGCTTGGGCTCCATGCCATGGCCGCCGGAATCCCCGGATGCTTTCGACACACCGCCCGCATACCAATCCATGGCATCCTCCGTTCCGCGTTCCGGCTGGGAATCGTTCATTTCGAAAAAGCATCTAGCAAGTTGGGGCGACAAGGTAAAGCCCGGCCGTTCCACATGGGTTTACTTGTCCATGAGCTGGCAATGAAATGAGCGGATGCGCTGGACATTGGCTTACCATGGGCAACCAGTCGCCGACTGGCAGCGGGATGTTCTGATTGCGCTTGAGGCACGTCGCGAAGTGGGATAGTGCCGATGCGTTGTCAGCAATACAATGAAAGCCGAGGCATTTTGCGGTAGAGTGAAGTTGGTAGATCTGCGTGACGCCTGGTCTCCCCGCCTTTTCGAATCGTTCGTGAATCTCTACGAAAGCACTTTCAGGGATCCCTCCGAACGGGAAGACCCGGAGGAATGGCGGCGGCGGCTGATGGGTGAGGAACCTTCTCCGCAACCCCGAACACGGTTGATTATTGCGGTGCGAGGCGACAGCACTGATGGCGGCGAGATGCTTGGCGGCTTGGTATTCGAGCACTACAGGGAGAGTCGGTGCGGTCTATTGACATATCTCGTGGTGGCACCCGACCAACGGTGTCAAGGCATTGCCCGCCTTCTGCTTGGACGGGCGACTCGCTCGCTTGAAGAGGAGGCCGCGGCGCACGGTGGTTTGCAGGCGGTGTTCGCCGAGGCCGCCGATCCGGCCTTGGTCGGACCTGAGCATGACGGGATGTCGTCCGACCGAAGACTCCGGGCGTTGTATCGGCTTGGTCTGCGGCACGTGCGGCTGAACTATGTCCAGCCCGAACTCTCCGGTGGGAAGGGACGAAGTCGCCACCTCATGCTTCTTGCATTACTTCCCCCGGTCATGTCGAGCGTGCCCGGCAAGGTCGTGAAGGAGTTTCTTCACGAATTCTACCGGGCCTTGGGAGTGCCTGAGCCGGATCAGGATCCGGATTTCAAGGACATGGCCATGAGTCTGTCCGACGGAGTCTCCCTGTGTCGGACGAAGCGGGAGAAGCCGACCCTGACTTTGCCGCGAGCATCAGTTTGCCTTCATTTTGTGGAGGAGATTGGAACCGTGTCAAACCTTGGGCAAAGTTGCGAGCCACCGGACTGCCCGGTGATATCCTCGATGGAACTGGACCTGCTCTCCTACCGATACCAGACCGACCGACCGTTTTTCACCCGGTGCGAATCCAATGGGAGAATTCCCCTGACCATCGTCTTCCCCGCGGAGTTCACCTACCAGTCCGAGGGACGCACCACGACGCTGACTTGTCCCTCGCCCATTCGGCGTGCCGAGGCCTGCCTCAACTCCACCACCTTCCCTCTTTCCGGCCTACGAATCTGGCACCTGGTGCTTACACCGTCCCAGAACGAAGACATGCCGGCGGAGGAGCGCGCCTTCAACGAGTACGACATCATCAAGTTGATACACTTGTATGACGGACGAAGCGAACACACCGGGTTGCTGGACAAGATCGGTTTCGAGGGAATTGGCAGCGCACCCGGCGGCCCGCCATCCGAGAGGGGCACCGTGGACGTTCACGAGTTGCTGGCGGAGTTGAAGCGACGCGGCAGCCTGTCCCAAGACAACGGCACGTTTCCGGGCAAAGGAGATTCACTCCATCTCACCGCCGGCACCGTGCAGATCGAGGTAGGTTGGAATATCTCTGAAAACGCCACACTCGCCAGCCTGTTCGAGGCCGTTTGCGAGGCCCGACAGCCCGACGGAGAAGCGGAAGTGGCAAAACTGAAGGATTGGTTGAAAGCCGGCGGTCGTGAGGCGGCGATGCTGATGGCTTGCTGCGGAATCGTAACCGGGATTTTCGATTTTGAAGAAATCGATGAAGAGGAGGTCTTGGACACTCTGGAACCAACTTTCGCGGACGCCGGAACACTGCTGCGGATTCACCGATGTACCCTGGTCAGCATGACGGAGTCGGATCGCGCGCTGAGGGAATGCTGGAGCCGGGTGGGGATCAGTCCCTACCTGATCATTCCACATGCCCTGTTGCTGCATAACGAGAAAGTGGTGGACCTGGCGAATTCAGCCACAGATTCCGGTCTTCGATCGTTGCGGCTCGCGGAGATGGAGGGTGGTGCCCGCCGGGCAAGTGAGTGTCTCGACCGACTGCACCTGCCGAACGTTTTCAATTACGTGACCGAGCGCACTCTATACGAACGCGGCAACGCCGGCCGGGGTTCGATGGAAAAATTCACCGCAACACGCCTTCGCCTTCAGGAACTTCAGGCACAGATAGAACTCGCCTGGCAGCATCGGCGAGATCGGGGGCAAATGTTCATCGCTATCATACTTATCCCGCTGTCGTTGATCCAGCTCAAGACGCCGATTGCCGAATTCTGGCACCACCATGCCCCGCCGGCATTGATTAACTTCAATGTCTGGGTGCTCATGACCCTTATTTGGTTCGGAATTTCGGTCTTGATGATTTGGCTCACACGAATGGGCAATCGCCAATTACGCTGAACATAGCATGGTTGCCGTGCTCCCGCAGGAATCATGCCGCGCTGTCGATGGAAATGTGTGGCATCACGCCACAGCCGGTTCGACGAGGCCGGAGCGGATGAGGAGCGGTTCGAGTTTCGGATCGCGGCCCATGAAGCGGCGGTAGAGTTCGTCCACCGGGGCGGAGTTGCCCTGACTGAGGATGTGTTCGCGGAACGAGCGGCCGGTTTCCGGATTGAGCACACCCTCGTCCTGGAAACGGGTGAAGGCGTCGGCGTCGAGCACCTCGGCCCACTTGTAGGAGTAATAACCCGCGGCGTAGCCGGTGGGGCTGGAGAAGAGATGATTGAAACGCCGCAACATGGTCGGCACCGGCGTCTTGAGCGGCGCGCGGTAGTCGGCGAGGATTCCGCGGTCGATTTCATCGAGGTCGCGACCATGCCATTTCGCGAAATGGATATGCAGTTCGAGGTCGAGCTTGCCCATCGAGAGCTGGCGCATGAAGGCGGAGGCGCTCATGTAATTGCGCGCGGCGATCATCTTGTCGAACAACGAGTCGGGGATCGGCTCGCCGGTTTCGTGATGGCGCGCGAAGAGGTCGAGCGACTCGCGGTGCCAGCAGAAGTTTTCCATGATCTGGGAGGGCAGTTCGACGAAGTCCCAAGGCACGTTGGTGCCGGAGAGCGACTTCACCGGCACCTCGCTGAGCATGCCGTGGAGCAGGTGCCCGAACTCGTGGAAGATCGTCTCCACCTCGCCGTGGGTGAGCAGCGCGGGCTTGCCGTCCACCGGCGGACTCATGTTGCCGATGATGAGCCCGAGGTGCGGCTCGCCGGGGCCGCCGGTGTGCAGCGAGTTCATCCACGCACCGCCGCGTTTCGATTCGCGCGGATGCCAATCGGCATAAAACGACCCGAGGTGACGGCCGGATTTCGAGTCATGGATTTCATAAAATGATACTTCCGGGTGCCAGACTTCGATCCTTCCTTCGGAATTGGCCTGGCCGGGTGTGAGGAACACGGTGTCCTTTTGCGAGATCGTGATGCCGAAGAGGCGCGAGGCGATCTCGAACATGCCGGACATCACGCCATCCACCGGGAAATACGGACGCAGTTCCTCGTCATCG
>DATISV010000129.1:0-5849 GCA_035468505.1 Luteolibacter sp.
ATCAGGCCGACGACCAGGCCGATCCAGTGGACATAATTGTGCTGCCACATGACGAGCTTGTCCTTGCGGAGGTCGTTGACGTTGTCCATCGGCGGCTCGGGGTTGAGCTTGAACATGAGCCAGCCGATGTGCGCCCACATGAAGCCTTTGGAAATGTCGTAAGGATCGCCGTCGTGATCGACGTGCTTGTGGTGGCGGCGGTGGTCGGAGGCCCAGTCGAGACACGAGTTTTCGAACGCGCAGGCACCGAAGACGAGGGTGAAGAATCGCACCGGCCACTTGGCCTTGAAGGAAATGTGCGAGAACAGCCGGTGGTAGCCGACGGTGATGCTCATCATGGTGGCCACCAGGAAAAAGGCGAACATGCCGAACTGGAAGGCGTCGATGCCGTGGTGGAACAAATAGATCGGCAGGCCGATGAGGGCGGTGAGGGCGGTGCCGATGAGAAAGGAACTGGTGATCCAGTTCACCCGGTCGAAGGGAATGCGGTACATGTGGGTTGTCGTGGTAACGGGAGTCGCACCGCAGCGTAACGCGGGGCGCCCACCGTTTAAGCGAACTTCGATATTTGCGCAACCCGTCAATTTCCACAATTGCGGCGGCGGTTCCTCCTTGACAAGCGGGGGTGCAGCGCCTCTCATCCGCGCCCCACGTTCACGTGAAGCCCCAAACCACAAACAACCACACCGCATGCGAGGAGTGACTCTGAAAAAAGGCGAGCCGGTCGACCGCGCTCTCAAACGTCTCAAAACCAAACTGGATGCCGAGGGCATCCTCGAGGAAATGCGCCGCCGCCGCGCATTCGAAACGCCCACCGAACGCAAGCAGCGCAAACTGCGTTCCGCCTCCAAGCGCAACAAGATCCGCTGGCGCTACTCCACCGCCCAGCCCACCGCCCAGGCCGCCGAAAGCGAGGATTGAAGCGAATGGGGCATCACCGGATCGTGAATGAAACAACGGACGCCGCGAGGTGTCCGTTTTTTCGTGCCTTGCCGTTTACGGCTGTTTCCTGCGGATGCGCCAGAGTTCGACGAGCTGGTTGCGTTCGGGGATTTTACTGCTGAAACGATCGGTCTGGCCGAGGTACACGGCTTGGACGACCTGCCCGGGGCGCTTGATCGAGGAAAATTGTTCGGCGGCGGCGGTGGCGCGTGCGGAGGAGAGTTCGCGGTTGTTGTCCACATTGCCCGTCTCTGACGCATAGCCGATGGCCAGCAGGAGGTCCCCATCCGGGATTTCATCCACCAGCTTGCGAATGATTTCCTCATCCGCGGGGTTCAACTCACTGGAGCCGGTCTTGAATTTGAGTGTGTGCAGGACGCTGGCGCCCAGTTCGACCCCGAGGCTGGAGTAGGCGGAGGAAATTTCCCCATCCGACATGTTTTCAAGCGGCCGCAGCCTGCGGATCAGCTTGATGGCGGCGGGAAGGAGTTCGTCATCGGACCTGGCGAAAAGTTTCGCCTTGGAAAGCTGGCCTTCGAGTTCCGCCGCGCGGGCCTCGAAGAAATCGCGGGCGCGGGTGATTTCCTCCAGACGGCGCTGGAGGTCGGCATGGGCTTCGGCGGAAACGCCGCCGGTATTCGCCGCGAGTTCCTGCCGCGCCTTGTCGAGCTGCGCGGCCAGGTTCTCGCGCTCCTGCTGTAGCGCGGCGATTTCGCGACGCAGGGATTCGCTGTCGGCACCTCCCGCGATCGCGCGCTGCAGCTCGCCTTGCAGGCGGGCGCTTTCGCCGGCCAGGGTCTTGCGGAGTTGCTCGGAGCGGATGATTTCGGCGTTCTTGGCGGAAATTTCCGCGTCCTTTTCGGCCAGCATCGATTGGAAACTGGAAGCCAGAGCGACCATGGTGTCGGCGTCCTTGCGCAGTCTCGCGGCGATGTCCTGCATCGATTCGGCATTTCCCTCCAGCGGCCTCAGCCCGAGCGCCATCCGTTCGCGGTTGAGCTGCTCGCGCAGTGCCTGGGCCTCCGCCTGCAACTCGGTAACGTCCGCCGACGAAACTTTTCCCCCGCCGCCTTTCCGCAGATTCAGGGTCACCAGCACGACCAGCAGCGCGATGATCGCGAAGGCCGGCACCAACCAAGGGGAGCCGGCGGCAGCCGGGGAGCCGGCCGGTTCGGCGTGCGGCTCGGACTGCGTATCGGCGGGCGGCGGCGTGTGATCATCCGGCATGGCCGCAGGTTGTCCGCGGCGGGCGGCGCGTGTCAATCACCGCGGGGCGAGCAGGCGGAGGAAATCCTCGGGACGGTCGAAGAGATAATCCGGATTTTCCGCGGCGAGCGATTCGCGCGAGTTGAACCCCCATGTCACGGCGGCCACCGGCACGCCCGCTTTTTGCGAGGCCTTCACGTCGCGCAGTTCGTCGCCGATGTAGAGCATTTCCTCGTGGCGCAGCGAGAAGGTCTTGCGGATCGCGCGCAGGTGCTTCGCCTTGCCGGTGAGCTTGGAGGTGGATGAGATGAATTCGAACAATTCGCGCAGCCCGTGGGCGCGCAGGAACACATCCACATTGGCCGGCGCGTTGGAAGTGAGGATGCCGAAGCTCTCGACATGGCGGCGCATCTCGGTGAGCACCTCGGGCATGCCGGCGATCATGCCGAGATTGGTGATGTTGCCGCGCATCATGCCGGTGCCGCGGGAAATCAGCGCCGGCACGCGCCGCTTCGGAATGCCGAGATGACCGATCAATTGCTTGAGCGACATGTGCCGCAACTCCGCGATCTCGCCGGGCTCCACCTGGCGCAGCCCGAAGTCCCCCGCGAGCTGGTTGTAGATCCGGCGCGTCTCGCCGAGCGTGTCGGCAATGGTGCCGTCGAAATCGAAAACCAGCGTCCGGTGGATCATGGCCGCAGACTAAGCCGCCGGCGCATGAAGGCCAGTCGCATTTGCGCGGCGCAACCATCGCGGTCAGCGCCCGGAAACGGCGCGGGTGAATGTTTCCCAACGCTGCTCGACGGCCTCGCGGTCGCACTCGGGAGCCGCGCTCATGATGCGGTCGCGCACGGCGCTTGCCTGGGCGGCGGCGGCCTCGCGATGCGATTCAAGCAGCGCCGCGCGGGCGATGTCGCCGAGGCGCTCGATCAGGCGGATCGCAATGTCGGGACGGTCGCCGCTGGCCTGGCGGATCTGGTTGAAGGACGCGTCAAGCAGATCGGCGAAAACCGTCGGCCGCACCCACACGCGAGGCACGTCGTCGGCATCGGCGAAGCGACGCCGCGGCAGCTTGCGGCGCGCCACTTTCACCAGCGCCGCGCCGAGGTAATCGATGCAGCTCATCGCGGTGAAAGGGTCGTTGATGCCGGGCGAGAGCGCGCGCAGCGCCACCTCGACGAGCTGGCGCAGGCAGAACTCGAAATCCTGCGCGGCGGTGCGTATCGGGCCGATGAAGACGTGCTCCAGCAGCCGGTCGGGATCGGCCCCGTCCCCCACCCCGGCGGCATCCACCGCCAGCACCGGCTCGCCGGCGTGAACGAAATGCCCGGGACGGCTCAGCACCCGGCAGCGCAGCCCTCGCCGCGCGCAATCCTCCACCAGCCCTGGCACATCCACGGCCTGGATGTAACCGCTGCGCTTCGATTTCACCGGAAGCTCGTCCTCCACCTCGTCCCAGCCGTCTTTTTCCCGACCCGCCTCGTTTTCCTCCGGATCGCTCGGCCGCGCGTCGGGAAAAAAACGCTGGATGGTCTCGTCCAGCTCGTTGTGAATGCAGGCCACCACATGATCGGCCTGCAGTGAAACGGCGATGTGGTGGATGAAGTGGATGAACGCCGTGAGACTGGCCAGCGCCCCGAAAAACACACACAGCGTCGCCAGCCGCGGCACGAAACCGCCATCGCCCATGCCGCGCAGCACGATGAGGCAGAGCGTGAAATTCGCCAACAGCAGCCCGGTCGTCACCTGGTTCGGCAGGGCGCGGATGAAATTGCGCAGGATGCGCCCGCCGAACTGCCCGGACGCCAGCGTGAGCGCCACCAGCGTGGCGGAAAACGTCAGACCCGCCAGCGTGAGCGACGCCGTCGCCACCGTCGCCAGGAACACGCGCGCGCCCTCCGCCGAAACCCGGTCCATGCCGAAGCGATACGGCAGGTCATCCAGCCACCCCGCGCGGTCGATTCCGAGCGCCGCCCAGGCAAGGAACATCGCGCACAGCACCAACCCGCCGGGAACGAACCAGAAACTCGTCCGCAACCGGTTCCATGTGTGCACAAGCCAGGTTTTCATCTGCCGTCGGCCAGACTGCCGGTGTCTCCGCGCCATGTCGAGTCCGCTGCCGCCCGACCGAACGAGTAATGCCGTGTCGTTTTTCGGCGGGTGTTTCAACAGAACCGAACTTTCCGAAGACCGCAGAACCGGGAGCAGCCCCGCGTGTTGACCTTACGGCCCAGCCTGACAAGCGATGCGACCTTCAAACCGCTGGTCGCGAAGTCATCGTCATCCGCTTGCATGATTTCATCGAAGCCCGGAGATTCATGGCGAAGTTGTGAACTGGCGGCGCAGACTAGCGAATCTCGATAGGGCGGCATTTCCTGCAGGACCACCACCGGACGGACTTTCAAGCGGCCGTCCGCCTGTTGCACGCGGGCCAATGCCATGGAGCCGGGTTTCATGGCCGCAGGTCGGCTTCCGAGTATTCCACCTCGTCATCCGCACAGGCAGCATCGAGAGCTCGCGACGCCATGCCGAGAAACTCATCCCGTTCCTGATCCGAATCCTCAAGCACTGTGACGATCAGTCGGGTGTTGGGACGCAATTGCACTGCCTCGTCGAGAAGGGCGCGGGAGCCATCATAATGGGCGGCGACGGTCAGTAGTGGCATGAATGCACATTTGTTCATGGGGCCGGGCGGTCAAGCATGCGAGCGAGGAGAGCGTCAGGGCCGCACGCGTCATTCAAATAGACCTGGCGCTTGGAAAGCGCGGCTGCGGGTCCGGTTTGATTGAGGATTGAGGATTGAGGATTTTTGATCTTCCTCGGACCAGCCGACCCAGCGGTGGTAAATGTCGGTTTTGCGTTTCATTGGCCTTCGTAAGAGGCATCGAGTTTGTCCAGTATCGCAAGGCCATTCTTGGCGGATCCTCGCGCAGCGAGAGCGCGAAAGCGCGATTCCGCATCGAATTCGGCGATGCTGATGGTGGCCAACTCTTCGACCAGTTTGTTCACGCTGATATCGCGGTGCTTGGCCAACTGGCGCAAGCGGGCATGTTTGTCGTCGGGCAGGCGGATGGTGAGTGTGCTCATGGCGTGAGTTCATCGCCTGGTTGCGGTGGCACATCCGGAACTCGTTCCAGAATGCGCTCGAATTTCTGCCTGTCGCCTCTCTTGGCACGCGCGGCGAGGTAAGTTCCGGCATCCAGCACAGCCACCTTCTCGGCAAGCGCCATCGCCACGAACTGATCGAAGCTGATGCCATCGCTCTGCGCCAAAGTCTCGGCACGGCGACGGATTGAGTCCGGGAGTGATACGGTCAAGGTGCTCATGGTTTTGGCAGGTGTTTCAAAAATTGGTCCGGCGTCACTACTGCGATCGAAAGTTTCTCTGTTCCGACGAAATCACGGGTGTTGTGAGTGACGATGTGACTGGCTCCTCCTGCCAAGGCGACCTCGAGAACGAGATCGTCATGGGGATCGGGCAAGGAAATCACACCAGCTCCATGGTCGGCTTGACACGGGCAGGCGGAAGTTTGCGCCGGTCATTTTTCAAGATCTGTTCCCACTCATCGATGACTTTCTGCAACTCCCTGGCCACCTTGATGGGATCGTCTCCATGGACACCGCCATGGAACAGGTCCGGGCAGCGGCCGATGTAGCATTGATCCTCCTCGGACCAGGCGACCCAGCGGTGGTAGATGTCGG
>DATISV010000130.1:0-6350 GCA_035468505.1 Luteolibacter sp.
GCTTGCAGCGGCCGCGGATGCCGCACCGCGCGCTGAAGCCGCCGGCTCAACCAGCCGTGGTCCACTTCGGGAAACGCGCTGCGGAGCATGTCGAGAATCAGGTCCGCCTCGAGCTGGCTCAATTGCCCGTCGAGCATGGCGAAGGCGGTGAAGGCATCCACCAATGCGCCCACTTGCGCGTCGGTTCCGGGACGCAGCGCCCGCATCCGTCCCACGCCGGGAATCGCCCGCAGCAATCCCATCACCCGGCGGCGGAGGTGCAGGCGCGTTCCTCCGGCCGATGTCGGTTTGTTGGCTGTCGGCGCGTCCACGGGCTTCTTCTAAGCGGCGGACCCCGCGCCCGCAAGCCATCCGGCACACGGATTCGGGCTGGTCAGGCCGTACTATTGCCGACATCATGCAGGTCATGAAAACGACATTGGCCGCCGCGTTCGCACTGATGTTGGCGGTGATTTCCACGCACGCCACCACCATCATGGTGGTGCCGGTTTTCGAGCCGCTGAGCCTGCATGGCACCGACGGCGACGAGGCGATTTCGGACACCGGCGAGGCATTGCAGGCCTGCGTCATGTCCCGACCGATGGCGCTCACCGGGGCTTTTCCCGAGGTGTTGGTGGAGTCGATCCGCAGCCCACACCGCATACCCACCAACAACCCGAACTACGAAGTGCAGGAGACCAACCTCCTCGTCCTCGCCAACATCGGGATCGAGGCGGAAATGACCACCGAGGGCCTGGTCGTGACCATGGATGTCTCCAACATGGCGATCCCGCCGGATGTCGATCTCACCGCTCGCCAGATTCTCAAGCTGGCGATCGTCGCGCTGCGCAAGACGCTCGAGGTTTACCAGGAGCCGCAGGACCAGCCGCTCGATGTGAGATTCACCGTGGTGGGTGCCGACGAAAACAAGTCCGGCCTGCTGGAACTCAACGTCGGTTTCACCGTCCGCGGCGTCGCGGCGGGCGGCTGAGCCGTGATTTCGCTTTGCAAGGTGGCGGCATATTTCCTTTGCTCGTCCAGCCACCACCCAGCATGCCGGACCGCCCCAAAGATCCCCGACCCTTCAAACGCGCCATCCTCAAACTCAGTGGCGAAGCGCTGCGCGGCACCCAGGCGCGCGACAACATCTCTCCGGAAATCGTGGACCGCATCGCCGTCGAGATCCGCGAGGCGGTCGCCACCGGACTGCAACTCGGCATCGTCGTCGGCGGCGGCAATTTCTGGCGCGGTGCCAGCGCGTCCGCGCGCGGCATGGACCGCGCCACCGCCGACTACGTCGGCATGCTCGCCACCGTCATGAACGCGCTGGCACTTGAAGGCGCGCTCAACCACCACGGCGTGCCCTGCGTGGTGCAATCCGCCATCGAGATGAAAAACGTCGCAGAGACCTTCATCCGCCGCCGCGCCGAACGACAGATGGAGGCGGGCAAGGTGGTCATTTTCGGTGCCGGCACCGGCAATCCGTTCTTCTCCACCGACACCACCGCCGCCCTGCGGGCCAGCGAAATGGGGGCCGATGTCATCCTCAAGGCCACCCAGGTGGATGGAGTTTACGACAGCGACCCGCAGCATAATCCGGATGCAAAGCGCTACGAATGCATCACCTTCCACGAGTGCATCACCAAGCGCCTCAACGTGATGGACGCCACCGCGTTCAGTCTTTGCATGGACAATCACATCCCCATCATCGTGTTCGAACTCGCCCCCGACGGCAACCTCTCCCACGCCCTGCGGGGCCAGCCGATCGGCACGCTTGTGCATGGCGATTGAAACTTATCCCAACAACCCAACCCACACCTGCCATGGACCCGGACGAAACCCTGCTAGAAGTCGAGGACGCGATGACCAAATCCGTCGAATACCTGCTGCACGAGTTCGCGGGCGTGCGCACTGGCACGGCCAGCCCGGCGCTGATCGAGAACATCGACGTGCACGTCCTGGCCTACGGCGGTGTCAGCAAGCTCAAGATCCTCGCCGTGATCAGCTCGCCGGAGCCGCGCATGCTGATGGTCCAGCCCTTCGATCCCGCCACCACGCGCGACATCGAACGCGCCATCCGCGAGTGCAAGCTCGGCCTCAACCCGGCCGCCGCCGACCGCTCGCTGCGCGTGCCGATTCCCGAACTCTCCGAGGAACGCCGCCGCGAAATGGTCAAGCTCGTCAAGCAGCTCGCCGAGGAAGCCAAGGTGCGCCTGCGCGCCACCCGCAAGGAGGGCATGGACGCCGCCAAGAAAATGAAGGCCTCCAATGTCATCACCGAGGACGGTCTCAAGGACATCGAAAGCGAAATCCAGGAACTCACCAACAACTTCACCAAGAAGGTGGACGAGCACGCCCAGGCGAAAGAGGCGGAGCTGATGAAGGTCTAACAGTCACCGCCACGGCACCGCCGGACGCATGTCAGGAAACTTCTATCAGACCGCGACCACCGCGCCGGCCACCGCATTCGACGTCTCGCTGCGGCCGCCGGCGTTTTCCGAATTCATCGGTCAGGACAAGGTCAAGGAGCGCCTGCTGCTGATGCTCGAGGCCGCCAAGCAGCGCGGCGACGTGCTCGACCACGTCCTGCTCTCCGGCCCGCCGGGCCTCGGCAAGACCACGCTCGCCAACCTGATCGCCCGCGCCGCCGGCACCCAACTCCACACCACCTCCGGCCCGCAAATCGAAAAGGCCGGCGACCTCGCCGGCATCCTCACCAACATCCAGAAGGGCGACGTGCTTTTCATCGATGAAATCCACCGCCTGCACCCGGCCATCGAAGAATACCTCTATCCCGCGATGGAGGACTACCGGCTCGACATCATCATCGACTCCGGCCCGTCCGCGCGTTCGATCCAGATCAACCTGCCGCGCTTTACTTTGGTCGGAGCGACCACCCGTTCCGGCATGCTCACCGCGCCGCTGCGCTCGCGCTTTGGGTTGGTGAACCGGCTCGACTATTACAATCGAGAGGAACTCTCCCTCATCGTCGAGCGCTCCGCCGGCTTGTTGGAAGTGCCCGTCGATCGCGAGGGCGCATTGGAAATCGCCGCCCGCTCGCGCGGCACCCCGCGTGTCGCCAACGCGCTGCTGCGCTGGGTGCGCGACTTCGCCCAGGTCCGTGGCGAGGGAAATATCACCGGCACCATCGCCGACGCCGCGCTCGCCATGATCGAGATCGATTCCCAGGGCCTCGACGAAATGGACAAGCGTTTGTTGGAAGTGCTCATCTACAAGTTCGGCGGCGGTCCCGTTGGACTCAACTCGCTTGCCGTCGCCGCCGGCGAGGACGCCGCCACCATCGAGGAAGTCCACGAGCCGTTTCTCATCATGCAAGGCTACCTCACCCGCACCCCCCGCGGCCGTGTAGCCATGCCCGCCGCCTATCAGAAAATCGGTGCCCCCCCGCCGCCACCCGCCGCGGAGGACAATCAGCAAAGCCTGTTTTAGCCGATGTGTTATTTGGCGACGGTCATGGACCGACGTCGCAGGACTCAGCGAGTGATCCTGCGGATCGCTTCATAGACCGCGACCACCACCATGCCCATGCGCCGGTAGTCGAGTCGCTCGGCGGTGTCGTTCGGGGTGTGATAGGCGGTGTTGCGGTAAAACGCGGTGTTGGTGACCATCACCGCCGGGATGTCATGCGGCCAGTAGTTGCGGTGGTCCGAGAAATCCACGCCGGGGAGCGATTCCGGTCCGCGGAAGGAATAGACCGGCAGATCGGTGGCGCCCTTCATGCCGGCCTTGATTTTCCGGATCCAGCCGCCCTGGTCCCAGCGGCCGACCACGGTGATGAAGTCGCCGCGGTTCGGATAGAACGCCTTGAGGATGGGATGCGGGTAGGATTGCGAGCCCGGTTCGTCGCTGAAGTAGCCGATCATTTCCAAAACGATCACGCCGGTGATGCGCGGTTTTTCGTCCACCACGCTCTTTGCATGGATCACGCTGCCCATCTGCGGCCCGGCGAAGAACGGCGGCTCTTCCAGGGTGTAGGCCACCAACTCGATTTCGGCGTCCGGCGGGTCCTCGCCGATCAGCCGCGCCAGTTCGATCAGTCCGGCCACCGCGCTCGCGTTGTCGTCCGCGCCGGGTGTGTCGCCGCAGGAATCGTAGTGTGCGCCGACGATGATTTTCCGCTCCTTGCCGGTGCCGAAGCGGCCGATCACGTTGCGGTAGGTGTTGCCCTCGGCCTTGTAATCCTGAAACTCCACCGCGGCACCGGTTTGCCTGAGTTGCTCCGCGATGTAATCCGCGCAGCGGTCGAGGTTGGCGGGGTTCTGCCAGTCGCGGGGATGGAAGGTCTCGCTCAGCATCACCACATGCCCGCGCAGGCGTTCGGGGTCGGTGGTTTTGGATGACGCGTCGTTGGATCTCATGCCCGGTTGCGCGATCAGAAAACAACCGGTGACAAAAACCAGCCCCAACATCACGAGTATTCGCAACAACGACCCGGCGACCTGCCGCGGCAATGATTTCCGGCGGGATTCTTCATTCATGCGGATCAGGTTTTCAAAATGCCATGACCGATGTCGATCCCGATCTCCCGCATTTTTCCCATGTATGGAGGTTTTCCCCGGAGGCATTGAATTGGGATTGTGTCGTGCCATTGACCGATATAGATGTCAGTCAACAACAACCCGATCCCCAAACCCATACGCAAATGCCCCGGCGAGACATCTCTCCAGAAAGAAAAGGCCTGTATTATCTCGGCATGGCGCTGAGCGGCATCGGTATCCTGCTTTTCCTGTCCACTTTCGTGAGTTTCATCTCCAACTTCGGGGATTTCACGGATTTCCATGGCCGGTCCAGATCGGGCATGATGCGGGCCTTCGGCGGCATCGTCTGCATTGCCATCGGGCAGATGATGATGCGTCTGGGCCGTTCCGGCGTTGCGGGCAGCGGACTGAAGCTCGATCCGCAGGATGCCCGTCGGGATTTGGAGCCATGGTCGCGGATGACGGGCGGCATACTAAAGGATACGCTCGACGAGGCCGATCTCGATTTTTCCGGAAAGTCACAGGAGATGCCGTTCGACGAGCAACTGAGACGCCTTGAGGCGTTGAAGCGGGACGGATTGGTGACGGAGACGGAGTATGCCGCGGCAAAGGGCAGGATTTTACAAGGTATCGGCCAATGATGTGATCAAAGCCCGATGACTTCAATCCAGGTCTCCTGATGGCGGCCGGTGGTGGGCTCGGTGGCTGTTAGCTTGTGTCGGCCGGGCCGGAGTTGGATGGCGGGGATTATATCCTGATTTTCGACAGTCATAGTTTCGCAGGACCATGTGACTTTGCCGGGTCCTTCCGCGCGCGGGCGGATGCGCTGGCTGGCGGCGGGCAGGTCGGGGTCGAGATAGTAGATGGTGCCGGGCGGCGGGTGGAGGATACGCAGGCCGGCTGCGGTTGTGGCACAGGTGACGAGATCGCCGAGCGGGTTTTGCGATGAGGCGAGCCATTCGGCGTATCCGTGGGGCAGGACGACGCGGCCGTTTGCGTCGAAGTCGTCGGGTCGTGTCGGTTCGGGCGGACGGAGGCAGTGTTCATCGATGCCTCCAGGTTGATCCTTCTCCACTACCCGTCCGGTGAGCGGGTGGATGCGGTGGGTTTCGATGCCATCGGGCCGCTCGAACCAGGTGGTGCCGCGGGTTTCGTGGAGGTGGTTGAAAATTTCATGCATCACCGGTGCAGCGCCGGTGACGCCGGTGATGTGGCGCATGGGTTTTCCATCCATGTTGCCCACCCACACGCCGACGCTGAACTCCGGGGTGAAGCCGACCACCCAGTTGTCGCGGTAGGCGGAGCTGGTGCCGGTCTTGCAGGCGACGGGGAAATCGAAGGCGAGATACGAGTGCAACCCGAATGAAGCCTGGCGCGCGTGGTGGTCCGAGAGCATGTCGGCGATCAACCAGCAGGCGCGGGCATCGGCAACGCGCGTGCCGGATGGATGCCTGGTATTATCCAACAAACGATAAGGTTTGTGCAGTCCAAGTTGGGCGAGGGTGGCGTAGGCGTTGACAAGTTCGAGCAGGCGCACCTCGCCGTTGCCGATCGTCAGGCCGAGTCCGTAAAACTCCGGCGTGTGATCGAGCGTGGTCAGGCCGAGTTCGCCAAGACGGCGGTGCAGGGCGTCGGGTCCGCCGGCGAGTTCGAGCGTGCGGATCGCGGCGACGTTGAGCGAGTGGGCCAAAGCATGGCGCAGGGTGACCGGGCCGTGGTAACGATGGTTGTAGTTGTTGGGCCGGTAGAGGCCGGTGGTGGTGGGAAAATCGGTCGGCACGTCCGCCACCACGGTGCAAGGGTTCGCGCCGCGTTCTAGCGCGAGCAGGTAGGTGAACGGCTTCACCGCCGATCCGGGCGAGCGGATGATCC
>DATISV010000131.1:0-1743 GCA_035468505.1 Luteolibacter sp.
GTCGGACGGCTTGAGCGGCTCGCCCCAGTTTTCGTAACTGCGGAGCAGCGGCTTGGTGTCCCTGCCGAGCAGTTTGTAATGTTTGAAACGCAGACTCTCTTCGCCGCGCAGACGCTCGACGCACTCCTTGGGCACCGGCAGCGCTTTCGGCCCCGCGGCCTTGGGATCGCCGTCGGTGGCGTAATAAACGGTCACTTTCACCATTGCGATCCGGCTCTGCCCTGGGTCTTCCACGGCCACGACGATGCCGGGCAGCCAAACGGCCGCGGCGAGCATGCAGAGGAATTTCCGGCGTAAAATCATTCCATGTTGAGGGGTTCTTCTTCGATGGCGGCGGTGGAGTCGATCTCGCGTTCGCGGTTCAGATAGACGGTGTGCGAGAAATCGATGTCGTCGGGAATCGCCTGCACGCCATCGAGCACGATCACGGTGGCAAGCGCGCCTTCGCTGTCGAACCACCGGGCTTCGACGCCGTTCTCAGGAGTGTAGAGCACCGGCTCCACGGGAATCGCGCGCGGCGCGCCGGTGACGTCGATTTCCGGTATGGTGGTTTGTTTGGCACCGATCCAAAAAGCGAACGCCATGCCGGCGCAGGCGGCCACGGGCATCAGCCAAGTGCGCAGCGAGAACCGCGACCGCGTCACGACCGCTGCGGCCGGTTGCAGGTCGTGGATCGACTTTTGTACGCGATGGTTGAAGAAATCGGCGTAGGGCGGCTCGATTTCGGCGGGGATCGTTCCGGCTATCGTCGCACGCCAGCGCCGCGCCTCCTCGCGGTTAGCGAGCAGCTCGGGATTGTCCGCGACCCATTTCTCGAAGGCCGCGAGTTCCTCACCCTCCAGCTCATCCTCAAGCCACAGGGCCAGGCGGGTGTCATCGGGATTGATATTCATCTTTCAGCAGGGTTTGGAGTTTCTGGCGCGCATAGTAAAGGCGGCTCATCACGGTGCCCAGCGAGCAGGACATGACATCGGCGATCTCCTTGTAGGAAAGCCCCTGCACGTCCTTGAGCAACACCACCTCGCGGTGGTCTTCGGAGAGTTTTTGCAGGGCGGCCTCGATCTTGTCGCGCAGCTCGCCCTGGACCATCGATTCGTCGGGCGCCTCGCCGCCGGCCGGCGTGGTGCGCGAGGCGGAGTCGATGCGGTCACGCTCGAAAATCTCGTCGTTGAGTTCGCCCACGCTCTCGATCCGGCGCTTGCGGGTCCAGTCATACACCGTGTTGTGGGCGATGCGATAGAGCCAGGTGGAAAAGCGCGCCTTGGCCTCGAAGCGGGGCAGCGCCTGCCACGCCTTGATGAAGACGTCTTGAGAGAGGTCCCATGCCTCGGCTTCCTGATGGATCATGTTGCGGATCATGGCGAAGATTTTTCCACGGTGGCGCGTGACGAGTTCGTCGTAGGACCGCATGTCCCCGTTTTGAGCCCGCTCGACCAGCAGGAGGTCGCCGTCCGGATCGTCGATAGCGGCACCCGGCGCGGCGGAACCGGCTGGTCCACGCGCTTGTTTTGACGGATCGTCGCCGCGATTATTCATGATCGATCAGGTGAAAAAGCCGCGACAGCGTGCTCGCGAATCTCCGGCTCCGCAACCCCGGAAAGCCCGACTTGCCGGAGGGTGACGGGGCGAATTGACAAGCTCCGGCACCGCACCCACCCTGCGCGCGTGTCCGAGGAAATGAAACGCACCCCGCTGGAAGCCGCCCATATCGAACTCGGGGCCCGCATGGTCCCCTTCGCCGGT
>DATISV010000132.1:0-7439 GCA_035468505.1 Luteolibacter sp.
CGGACGACGAGGGTGTGTTCCGTTTGTATGGCGGTTGCGTGTGTTTTCCATCCCACTGGGACCTGCGGCAAAAAATCGGCAGAACGATGGCGGAAATCCACTCGCCCGTTCCCGGCTTGAACGAAACCCTGGGCCGTCAGATCGATGGCTTCCTGAGCCGCATCGGTCCCGGTGTTTCATGGGAGCGCTCGAATTGGGGACTCAGCCGGTCGCCGGAGTTGAACCTTCATCCTTCGCGCGATGTGCCGCGTCTCGATGCCGGCGTAGGACTCGACGAAGTCTGGTTCCGGCTGGAGGAACAATCGCTCGTCGCGCTGCCCGCTTCCGGCGGGATCCTGTTCGGCATCCGTCTCGTGATCCGGCCGATGGCTGAAATCAAATCCGACCCCGCCGCCCGCCAGGGCATGATCCGCGCGCTGCGCACGATGCCGGATGCGATGGCGGCCTACAAGGGCATCGCCCCGGCACGCGGGCGCTTGTTGGAGTTGATGGAAAACGAATGAGAAGCGCGACCGTATTCCGCATATCTGTGATGAAAACACTGCTAGCCACCACACTGTTACTGGCCACCGCTTCCCTGCACGCCGGATTGTCCGAAGAGGATTTCCGCAATCCGCCCGTCGATGCCCGCCCATCGGCCTTGTGGACGTGGTTGAACGGTCACTTCGATCACCGGCAGATCACCCGCGAACTGGAGGAAATGAAGGACAAGGGGATGCGTGGCGCGCTCATCTGGGACGTCGGAGCCTTGTCGAATCCGGACGGCATGATTCCCGCCGGCCCGCAATTCCTCGGCCCGGAATCGCTTAAGGCGATCCACCATGCCATGGACGAGGCCGAACGACTCGGGCTCGAACTCGGGCTGTTCGCCTCCAGCAGTTGGAATGCCGGCGGCACCTGGATCACCCCGAAGGACGGCAGCAAGGCGCTGCTCATCAGTGAAGTGAAAGTGCGGGGACCGCTTGCCTACTCCGAAGTCCTGCCGCTGCCGGAAAAAACCACCGATCATCACGAGGATGTGGCGGTGCTCGCCGTGCCGGATGATTCGGACAAAACCGTCGCGTCGGTGGAAACTTCCGTCCGCCTCGACCAACAGATGTCCGAAGACGGCACCCTGACATGGCAGGTGCCCGAAGGTTCGTGGCGTATCCTGCGCTTTGTGCGCAACAACACCGGCGAATTCCTCAACTGCCCGAGTCCGAATTCCAAGGGCCTCGTCATCGACCACCTCAGCCGCGAGGCGACCGATTCCTACATGGTCCACATTCTCGACAAGCTCAAGCAAGGCCGCGACGGCTACGGACCGATGAAGATCCTGATGCTCGACAGTTATGAAGTACGACCCGGCATCGACTGGACACCGGATTTCATCGCGGAGTTCACCAAACGCAACGGCTATGATCCCACGCCCTGGCTGCCGGTGATTGCCGGGTGGACGCTGGCGAGCGAG
The DNA here is from genome assembly GCA_035468505.1 of Luteolibacter sp. Classification (GTDB taxonomy): domain Bacteria; phylum Verrucomicrobiota; class Verrucomicrobiia; order Verrucomicrobiales; family Akkermansiaceae; genus Luteolibacter. The sequence goes on from DATISV010000132.1 coordinate 1,451, forward strand.
GAACTCAGCGAACGCTTCCGCCACGACTACAAGAAAATGGTCAGCGACCTGATGGTGGACAATCATTTCGCCCGCTGCCGCGAGTTGCTCAACCAGCGCGGCCTCAAACTCATGGCCGAGGGCGGGCACGGCGGCCACCCGCGCGTCGATCCGCTCAAGGCGCTCGGCGCGGCGGACATCCCGATGGGCGAGTTCTGGAACCATCGGAAAAACTGGGTCACCAAGGAGGCCGCCAGCGCCGCCAACATCTATGGCAGGAAATTCGTGGCCTCGGAATCGTTCACCGGATGGCAGAACTGGCAGGACGGCCCGGCGGACTTGAAGCGGCTGTTCGACATCGCGCTCTGCGCCGGACTCAACCAGGTGGTCTTCCACACGTTTTCCCACAACCCGCCGGAAGCCGGGCGTCCCGGATTCGCCTACCACGCCGGCGAACACTTCAACGTCAACAACACCTGGTGGCCCTACGCCGGTCCGATGCTCGAAGACATGTCGCGCGCCTGCCACCTGCTGCAACAAGGCCGCTTCGTCGCGGATGTCTGCGTCTATTACGGCGATGAGGCTCCCAATCTCGTCCCGGCGCGCCGCATCGCCCCGACCATCGAGTCCCAGTGGCCGGACGACCATTGCGCCCACTGTGGAATTCTAAAGCCGGTGAACCTCGATTCACTCGGCCATGGGCATGACTACGATTATGTGAACGAGCAGGTTCTGTTAGAAAGAATGCGGGTTCGCGACGGCCGGCTGGTGTTGCCGGACGGCATGAACTACCGCCTGCTGGTATTGCCCGACCGCGAGAACATCTCTCTTGCCGTGCTGCGCCGGATCGGCGAGTTGGTGAAAGCGGGCGCCATCGTTTCCGGCCGCATGCCATTGCGTTCCAACAGCCTCAAAGGCTATCCGGACTGCGACCGCGAGGTGCGCGAACTGGCCGCGGAAATCTGGGGTGCCTGCGACGGCGACAAGGTGAAGTCCGCCCGCCATGGCACGGGTCGCGTGTTCTGGAACATGCCGCTCGACGAGGTGCTCGCGGAACTCGATATCCCCCCCGATTTCACCGTGGAAAACCTCACCAACAAAAACCGCGAGATCGATTACATCCATCGCGAGACGGACAAGGAGGATATCTATCTGGTGGCCAATACCACGATGGAGCATCAGTCGGCGATTTGCCGTTTCCGTGTCGCGGAAGGTCGCGTGCCGAGCTTGTGGCAGGCGCAGGACGGCAGCGTGACACCATGCCATGTCTATCAGACCGAAGATGGATTCGTGAGACTGCCGCTCGATCTGCCGCCCGCATCATCGGTGTTTGTGGTCTTCCGCAATGAAGACCGCGATCACCATCTCGTCCGTCTCGATTCGCAAAACGGGGCGCTCCGGGTCACGGGTTGCGAGCCGTCGTCGTTCACCGCCATCGCCCATCGCTCCGGAAGTTATGCCTATGCAACCGCAGAAGGTTACGAAGGCTCCGTCACTGTCGATGTGCCGGACGACCGGATCATCGATGGACCGTGGACACTTTCCTTTCCCGCGGATTCCGGCGCGCCGTCCGAGGTCGTGATGAATCCGCTCGTCGATTGGACCGAGTCGTCCGATCCGGGGATCCGCTATTTTTCCGGCACGGCAAGCTATCGGAAAACGATCACGCTTTCCGATCCGCCGCTCGCCGGCGAGGTCGTGCTCGACCTCGGCACGGTGCGTGAAGTCGCTGCGGTGCGGGTGAATGGCAGGGACGCGGGCATTCTCTGGAAGGAGCCGTTTTCCGCAAATATCGGCCATTTGCTCAAAGCGGGAGAGAACCGGCTCGAGATCGCCGTAACGAATGTCTGGAACAACCGGATCGTCGGCGACCTGCAACCGGACGCCGCAAAATCCTTTGCCCGCACCAATCTCAAGGGCAAGTTCCGCGCCAACACTCCGCTGCGTTCCTCCGGCCTGATCGGCCCGGTGAAACTCCGCTTCCCGATCTCCGTCCATCTGCCAACCCAGCCCAATTCACGATGAAATCCATGTCCCGTTTCCTGCTCGCACTGATCCCGGCGCTCGCCGTCTCGCTGGCCTCTTCCGTCGCCGCGCCGCAACAGCTTCCCAATCCGGATTTCACCAAGGGTGAGCCGATCCCCGAGGGGGCCACGCACGATTGGACGCTCGGTGCCACCGGCGCGCGCGGCTGGATGTATTCCCATCAACTCGAAACCACCAAGGCCCGCCAGATCCGCATCACCGCGGTGGCCAAGGGCTCGCCCGCCGATGGCGTGCTCGAAATTGGCGATGTCATTCTCGGCGTGGCCGGTGGCATGTTCCAGAGCGACCCGCGCGTCGAGTTCGGCAGGGCGCTCACCGCCGCCGAGACCGAGGCAGCGCGCGGGCAGTTGAAACTCACCCGCTGGCGCGACGGACGAACGCGGGAGGTGGTGGTTAAACTGCCGGTGCTCGGCACCTACAGCGCCACCGCGCCGTACGATTGCAGGAAGTCCGCACGCATCCTGCAGATGGGCTGCAAGGCGCTTGCGGAGCGGATGCAACAGCCGGACTACGAGCGCTCGCAGAGTCCCATCACGCGCTCGCTCAACGCTCTCGCGCTGCTCGCCAGCGGCGAAAGCGAATACCTCCCCCTGGTGAAACGCGAGACCGAATGGGCCTCGGGTTATTCCGTCCAGAGCATGGCCACCTGGTATTACGGTTACGTCCTGGCCTTGTTGGCCGAGTATCAACTGGCGACCGGCGACAAGACCTACGAAGACGGGCTGCGGCGCATTGCCATGGAAGCGGCCAATGGCCAGAGCATCGTCGGTTCGTGGGGCCACAAGTTCGCCGGACCCGACGGCCGGCTCGTCGGCTACGGCATGATGAACGCGCCCGGCCTGCCGCTGACCACCGCGCTGATCCTCGCCCGCGAGGCCGGGGTGAAGGAACCGCAGATCGACCTCGCCATCGACCGCAGCGCGAAGTTTCTGCGCTTTTACATCGGCAAGGGCGCCATTCCCTACGGCGACCATCATCCGTGGGTCCAAACTCACGAAGACAACGGCAAGTGCGGCATGACCGCGGTGATGTTCAACCTGATGGGCGAGGAGAAAGGCACGGAGTTCTTCGCCCGCATGAGCCTCGCCTCGCACGGCTCCGAGCGCGATACCGGCCACACCGGCAACTTCTGGAACATGACCTGGGCGATGCCCGCCGTCGCGCTCTCCGGTCCCGAGGCCGCCGGCGCGTGGATGCGCGAGTTCGGCGCATGGTATTACGACCTCGCCCGCGGCTGGGACGGGTCGTTCCGCCACCAGGGACCGCCCCAGCCGAGACCCGACTCCACCGGGCGCTGGGACGCCACCGGAGCCTATCTACTGGCCTATGCGATGCCGCTGGAAAAAATCCACCTCACCGGCAAATCGCCGTCGATCGCGCCGCAGCTCGATGCCGAAACCGTCGCCCAAACGTTGCGCGACGGCCGCGGCTGGAGTAACAGCGATCGCAACAGCGCCTATGACTCGCTCAAAACCGACCAGTTGCTCGAAAGACTTTCAAGCTGGTCGCCGATCGTTCGCGAGCGCGCCGCGTCGGCACTGGCACGTCGCAAGGATGTGGCGGTGGAACCGATCGTGAAACTGCTCGATTCGCCCGACCTCAACACCCGCCTAGGTGCCTGCAAGGCGCTTGGCCAACTTGGTGACCGGGCCGCGCCCGCCGTGCCCGCGTTGCGCGATACGCTCAAGGCCGATGACATGTGGCTGCGGCTGGAAGCGGCGGCCGCGCTGGCCGGCATCGGCGAACCCGCCATGGCAGCCGCGCCAGACATGCTGGAAATGCTCGCCAGGGAACCCGGTCCGGACGATCCGCGCGGCATGGAGCAGCGCTATCTCTGCTTCGCCCTCTTCAACCGCGACGGACTGCTCGGCAAGTCGCTCGATGGTGTGGACCGCGACCTGCTCATGAAAGCCGTCCGCGCCGGATTGAAAAACCAGGACGGCCGCGCCCGCGGAGCCATTGGCTCGGTCTATCAGAGTCTTGGCTTCGAGGCACTCAAACCGCTGCTGCCGGCCATTCACGAGGCGATCCACACGCCCTCACCCAGCGGCATCATGTTTTCCGAGCAAATCCGCATGGCCGGCCTGGAATTGTTCACCAAGCACCGCGTCGCCGAGGGCATCGACCTGATGGCCGATTACATCCGCCACCAGAAACACCATGGCAGCGAGAAGCGCCAGCCGGTTGTTCTGCAGATGCTCGAATCCTACGGCAAACACGCGCAACGCGTCCTCCCCCAACTCGAAGCGGCCGCCGATTACAACGAGAACGATCCCGCCGACTACCCGCGGAAGCTCTCACTGGAAAAAGCGCAGGGCATCCGGGAATCCATCGAACGGATCAAGGCGGCGACCGACGAGCCGTCGTTGATTTCCATCAACGACGCGTGATCTCCGCCGTCACCCGCCGAGGGTGTCCACGAGCCACTCGCGGAAGGCGTGCTTGTCGGCCGTCATGGAAAAGGCGTGTTTTTCGCGCTCCGCGAGCACTGCAAGACGTTCGGGGATTTCCAGCGCGCCTTTGCCGAGTTCGGCCTCGATCACATCGGCAAACTTCGCGGGGTGGGCGGTTTCGAGCGTGACGGTGGCGGCGCACGGGTGTTGCGCGCGCCATGCCTTGGCGGCGAGCCAGCCGACCGCGCCGTGGGGATCGATCACATAGTCGTGCAGCGACTTCACTTCGCGGATGGCGGCGCGCGTCTGCTGGTCGTCGAAGGCGATGCCGGAGACATGTTGTTTCATTTCCTCCCACGATTGGCCGAAGAGCGCCTGCATGCGGACGAAGTTGGACGGCGCACCGACGTCCATGGCGTTCGAGATCGTCTGCTCACTGGGGCGAGGCTGATAGATGCCGGTGCGCAGGAACTCGGGAACCACGTCGTTGCGGTTGGTGGCGGCGACGAAATGCTCCACCGGCAGGCCGAGTTTCATCGCAAGCAGTCCGGCGGTCAGGTTGCCGAAGTTTCCGGAGGGAACGACGAACACCGGCTTCACTCCCTCCGGCAACTGGCGGGCGGCGTGAATGTAATAGAAACTCTGCGGCACGAGCCGCGCGAGGTTGATCGAGTTGGCGGATGTGAGGTTGAGATTTTCGGACAGGTCGCGATCGAGAAAGGCGGACTTCACCATCGTCTGGCAGTCGTCGAACGAGCCGTCCACTTCCAGCGCGGTGATGTTGCCGCCGAGCGCGGTGAGTTGTTTTTCCTGCAGGCCGGAGACCTTGCCCTTGGGATAAAGAATCACCACCCGCGTGCCCTCCACGTGGTGGAAGGCGGAGGCGACCGCGCCGCCGGTGTCGCCGGACGTGGCGACCAGCACGGTGAGCGTGCGGTCCTCGTCGCGCGTGAGCCAGGCCATCAGCCGCGCCATGAAACGCGCGCCGAAGTCCTTGAACGCGAGTGTCGGTCCGTGGAACAACTCGAGAATGTGGTCGCCGGGGGCGAGCGTGACGAGCGGAGCGTCGAATTCCAGCGTGCCCTCGACGATTTCGCGGAGGGCGGAAGCGGGCACGTCGTCACCGAAAAACGCCTCCGCCACGGCGAAGCCGGTTTCCCGGAAATCGAGGTGACGCCAGATTTTCCAGAATTCGGCACCGAGCACCGGCAGCGATTCCGGCATGTAGAGGCCGTTGTCCGGCGGCAGCGAGCGCAGGATGGCTTCCTTGAGATCGACCCGGTGCGACGGGCTGTTGGTGGAGTGGTAGAGCATGAGTTTAGAAGAACCACCAGCCGCGTTTCTTGCGCTTGTAGCGGCCGTCGCCGACGGAGAGCACTTCGAGGCGGGTGGAAGTGAGGCCCTTGTGCTTGAAGCCGAGTTTTTTGGCGGCGCGCGGGGTGACGTCGAGGTGGCGGCCGGCGATGAACGGGCCGCGGTCGTTGAGGCGGAGTTTCACCGACTTGCCGTTCTCCAGATTGGTCACCTTGACGATGCAGGGCAGGGGAAGCGTCTTGTGCGCGCCAGTGAGG
>DATISV010000133.1:0-2240 GCA_035468505.1 Luteolibacter sp.
CGACGATGAGCGAGGCGGCGGAGACCAGGTTGCGGAGTTCGAGGATGTCGGCGGTGACGCGGTGGCCCCAGTAGAATCCGCGCACTTCCTTTTTGAGATTCATCAGCCGGGCGGCGGCGCGGCGCAGGCGGTTGTCGGTGCGGACGATGGAAACGTAGTCCCACATCAGGCGGCGGATCTCGTCCCAGTTGTGATAGATGACCACGAGTTCGTCGGGCTCGGCGACGTCGCCGTGCTCCCACTCGGGGATCGACGGCGGGTTGGGCGTGGATTTGTCGGGCGGATAGAGTCGCATCATTTCATCGAGTGCGCGGCGGGCGACGACGGCTCCTTCCAGCAGCGAGTTGGAGGCGAGGCGGTTGGCACCGTGCAGGCCGGTGCAGGCGGCCTCGCCGACGGCGAACAGTCCGCGGACGGTGGTCTTGCCGTTCACGTCGGTAAGCACCCCGCCGCACTGGTAATGGGCGGCCGGGACCACGGGGATCGGCTGGGTTTCGCAATCGAGCCCGTATTTCAACAGCGTGCCGTGGATGTAGGGGAAACGCTCGCGCATGAAGCCCTTCGGCTTGTGCGTGACATCGAGATAGACGCAGGGCGCGGCGGTGCGTTTCAACTCGCGGTCGATCGCGCGGGCGACGATGTCGCGCGGGGCGAGCGAGCCGCGGGGGTCGCTATTGCGGGTGAAATCCTCTCCCTTGGAATTGATCAGCACGCCGCCCTCGCCGCGCACCGCCTCGCTGACGAGGAACGATCTCGCTTCGGGACCGGATGCCGCGGGGTTGTAGAAACAGGTGGGATGGAACTGGATGAACTCCATGTTCGCCACCGAGGCGCCGGCGCGCCAGCCAAGCGCCACGCCATCGCCGGTGGCGGAGTCGGGATTGGTGGTGTAGAGATAGACTTTTCCGCAACCGCCGGCGGCGAGCACCACGCGGTCGGAGCGGAAGACGCGCACCTCGCCGGTTTTCTTTTCCAGCACATAAGCCCCGAGCACGCGGTCCTCGGCCACCGCGCCGAGTTTCGATGTGGTGATGAGGTCGATGGCGAAATGGTGATCGAGCAACGTGATGTTAGGCGTTTCACGCGCCGCCTCGATCAGCGCTCGGGCGACTTCCCGGCCGGTGGTGTCCTTGGCGTGCAGGATGCGGCGGTGCGAGTGACCGCCTTCCTTGCCGAGTTGGAAATGACCGTCGTCGCGGTCGAATGACACACCGTGGCCGGTGAGGTCGCGGATGGCGGCCTCACCTTCGCCGATGATGGTGCGCACGGCGGCTTCCTTGCACAGTCCGGCCCCGGCATCGAGGGTGTCGGCCACGTGATGTTCCACCGTGTCGCCGGTGTCGCGCTGGGTTTCATCGAGCACCGAGGCGATGCCGCCCTGAGCCCAGGCGGTGTTGGACTCGAAGGAGTCGCCCTTGGTGAGGACGATCACGGAGCCGTGCCTCGCGGCGCGCAATGCGAAGGAAAGGCCGGCGATGCCCGCGCCGATCACCAGGAAATCCGCTGTCATGCGCGGCGACGATGGACCGCGGCGGAGGGCCGCGAAAGGGAAAATTCCGCAAGCCTCCGCTTGACCGGCGGGGCCGGGCAGCGCACCACGGGGCGTGAGTTATTTCATCACCGGCACCGACACGGCGGTGGGCAAGACCTATGTCACCCGGCTCCTGCTAGAGGGGCTGCGTGGCGCGGGTGTGGATGCCGTGGGCTGCAAGCCGGTGGCCTGTGGTGACCGCGACGACGCGGAAATCATCTCCGCCGCATCCGGCGGACTCGCCATCGATGCGGTGAATCCGGTGTTTTTCAAATCCCCGCTGGCACCCTACGTCGCCGGGTTGCTGGAAAACCGGACGGTGGAGCCCGCGGAATTGCTCGATGCCTGCCGCAATCTGGCCGCCGCGCACGAAATGGTGCTGGTCGAGGGAGCGGGCGGCTGGGAGGTGCCGGTCGCGCCCGACTATCGGATTTCCGATCTTGCCGTCGATCTCGGCCTGCCGGTGATCGTGGTGGCGGCCAACCGCCTCGGCGCGCTCAACCACATCCTGCTCACTGTGGGAGCCATCCGCGCCCGTGGCCTGGCCTGCGCCGGCATTTTCCTCAACCAGCTCGACGACGAACTCGACACCGCCATGATCACAAACAAGGGCGTGATCGAGGATCTCTCCGGCGTGCCGCTGCTCGATCACCTGATCCACGGGCAGGATTTCATCTCCCCCGAGGCCCTTGAGTGTCTCGGCGCTCCG
>DATISV010000134.1:0-4842 GCA_035468505.1 Luteolibacter sp.
CTGCCGCGATCCACCGGTTTCGCGCGTTCGTGGGCGGGCAGGCCGTCCACCACGATCGCCCGGTGGGGGCGGACGGGGCAGATGAATTCGCAGCCGCCGCAGCCAATGCAGAGGTCGGGGTCGACCTCGGGCATGGTCAGCCCGTTTTTCCACGGCACCATGTGGACGGCCTGTGTGGGGCAGTGTTCATTGCAGGCCCCGCATGGAGTGCCCTTGGTTTCGACCACACAGAGATCCTGGAAAAACCGCGCCACCCCGGTGCGCACCGTGCGACGTTCCTCGATGGTGATCGTCTCGATCGCACCGGTCGGGCAAACCTGCGAGCAGTCCGAGCAGTTGTAGGAACAAAACGAGACACTGAAATCCTGATATGGCTGCAGGAAGCCGGCGAGGCCGTGGGCGGTGATCGACGGCCGCAGCACCTGATCCGGGCAATTCGCCACGCACAGGTGGCAGGCGGTGCAGCGGCTTTGAAAATGCTTCAGAGTCCGCGCACCCGGCGGCAGCACCGAGTGCGGCTTGCGACCGCCATCCAACGACGGATGGCGCGTGCCCCCGGCGAGCGCCAGGCCCGGAACCAGTGCGGAACCCGCGAGAAACAGGCGACGATCGATCGACGGCATGGCACGGCCATTCATCACCGGCACGGCGGCGGTTTCACGGGGCGGTTTCGCACGCCGGGACATCCGCAGTTGGATGCCGCTGCGCTTGCAGGAAGTGACGCAATCCAGACACATCACACAGCGCGAATGATCGATGCGGTGGTTGCGGAAATCGATGCACTGGGCCGGGCAGACGCGCTCGCACATCGAACAGCCGACGCAGGCGCTGTCGGAAATCTGCAGCCGGAACAGCGCGCGGCGCGAAAAAAACCCGAGCACCGCGCCGACCGGGCACAGCGTGTTGCACCACAGCCTGCCACGCGTCACCGCCATGGCGACGACCCCTCCTAACAGAACCAGCGCGGTGACCAGGGCGACCGGATCCACCGGCGACCATTTCGCCGGCCGGAGCCATCCGGTGGTGGAAAGCAGGTTGTTCGCCTCACCCGCGAGCGGCCGCGCCGTGGCGGCGGCGATTTTTCCGAACACGCTGTAGGGATCGAGGAAGGCGAGCGGCAGCGCGGTGCCTGCAAGCAATCCGGCGGCGCAGATGACGACCACGGCGGCACGAATCCGCGGCTTGCCTTCGCGATAGGCGAGTTTGCGTTTTTTCCCGGTCCGGCGGGCCAGCCATGCGGAAACATCCATCAGCACGCCCAGCGGACAGAGCATCGCGCAGTAGATCCGGCCGAACAACAGGGTGAGCAGCAGCACCACCAGGCATCCGGCCGCGATCCACGCGAAGCCCTGCATCATGGCCAGCAGCGACGGCGCAAACTGCGGCCACAGCCCGATGCGGGCCATCGCCGCGGAAAGCCATCCGCCGACGTCCGCGAAAGCCAGTGTGGCAAAGCCGAGAACCAGGGCTCCGACGGCGATGCGGGTCCGCCGGTAGGCCGTCGCCTTCATCCTTCGAGGGTGATGCGCTTGATCTTGACCTTCGCGAGGTCCGCCTTGCCCGCGCCCATTTCACCGGCGATGCGGACGAATCCAAGCTCGGCCGGGTCCATGCCGAAGAGCTTCGCCGCGGCGGCATCGAGCGCCACCATGTCGCGACCAAGCATCTGGTATTTGGCGATTTCTCCGTCCTCCAACGCGCGTCCCTGCGGGCCGTGTTTGCGTAGGATGCGGTAAGCGTCGATGATGTTCAGGTCGGGTTTTTTCGGCGTGAAACACAGGTCCGCGATGCATTGGTCGAGACCGTTCTTGTGGAAAAACCGGCGATCCCATACCACGCCCATCAGGTTCTTCATCGCCAGCGACAGTTTCGCGCCGCCGTGATGCTTGAGCACGGGCACGTTGATGAACACGTCGCAGTCGAGCATGAGTTTGTGAACCAGTGCCTTTTTGACGGTTTTCGCCTTGGGCAGATCGACCTCGCGGTAGTGGCTTTCGAGGTTGGCCGGTGCCATTTCACCGCCCGCACCGGTCACGGCGTCCGCGATGCCGCTCGTTTTGTAGCTGCGCTCCCAGTTGTGGCAGGTGTGATCGAAGATGGTCACCTTCGAGGCTCCGGCCTTGAGGCAGTGGCGGACGATGGCGGCGACCAGGTCCGGATTGGTGTTGGCGGGCAGTTCCGGCGGCTGGTCCCACGCGATGTTGGGTTTCACCACCACATGCTGGCCCTTGCGGACGAATGCCTGCATGCCGCCGAGTTCGGCAATGCCGGCCTCGAACATTTCCACCGAGCCGCCGTTGCGTATGGCTACCAGGTCCCATGGTCCGTCCGGCGTGGATTCCGGCGCGGCGAATAGCGGGTTGTTCCATGCGATGGCCGCGGCGGCGGCGGATGTTCCCCCGATGAACCGGCGTCTGGTGAGTGTTTTCATGATGTGGCCTTTCCAAAAGGTTCAATCCTGGCGGTCGGCGGACCGCTTGTCGCGATTCCTGATCCGCCATCCGGAAACGGCGGCGCTCAAGGCGGCGCGGCGGCGGAGCGCATACAGCAGCAATAGCCCGGCAAGCACCGGGCCCACGTGATCGATGCTGGTGAGAAAATGCAGCAAGCCGGAGACTGAGCCGGAAGGATCGGAGGATGTGCCGTGATGGCCGGGATGCGCCGCGGCGGAGCCAGTTAGAGCGGCGGCGGAAAGCAGCCATGCAGGGACCGGGCGAAGGGAATACGGGTTTTTCATGAGGAATTGCGGATCGGGGTTCGCGTTCCGGAAAAGCCGGCGACCGGTTCGCCAGTGATCCCGGACCGATTGCAATCCAATCCATGGCTTGGGAATGCGCAAACCCGTCGGCGAATCCGCACGGTTTTCGCAAAACGATGCGCAGGCGATCGGACGCGAGGATAAAATATCCGCCAGTTCCCGTTCAGCTCACGCCGCAGAGGGAAGCGCCGCCGCGGGGCATGCCACGCAGTTTCAACACGCATTGGCGGACGGTTTCCGCAGCGCGCCGAGCTTCGTCCATCGAGTTGAGGATCGAGAAACTGAAGCGCAGGCTGCCGCGGCCGCGCGCGCCGTCGATGCCCATCGCGAGCTGCACGTGCGACGGGCGGATCGTTCCCGCCATGCAGGCGGAGCCGGCGGAGCATTCGATGCCGGCTTCGTCGAGCATGCGGATCAATTCGACCGCCTCGCAACCGGCGAATGAGAGGTGGCTGGTATTGGGCAGCCGGTGGACGGGATCGCCGTTGACGAGCACACCGGGCAAGGCTTCCAGCAAGGCGCTTTCGAAGACATCGCGCAGCAAATGCAGCGCGGCGAGGTCCTGCGAGCGCCGCCCGAGCGCCTCAGCCGCGGCGGCCATGCCGACGATGCCCGCCACGTTTTCGGTGCCGGCGCGGCGGCCGTTTTCCTGCGATCCGCCGAAGTGCAGCGGGAAAAACCGGATGCCGCGCCGCACGTAAAGCGCGCCCACGCCCGGCGGTCCGTGAAACTTGTGCGCGGAAAATGATATCATGTCGGCACCGAGATGACGCACGTCGAGGCCGCTCTTGCCGGCGACCTGCACGGCGTCGGAATGCACCGGGATGCCGCGTTCTCGCGCCATATGGCAGACCTCGCGCAGTGGCTGGATCGTGCCAGTCTCGTTGTTGGCGGCCATCACCGAAACCATCGCCGCACCGGGGAGCAGGGCGTGAAATTTCTCCAGATCGAGACGTCCGTCCGAACTGACCGGCGCGTATTTCACCGGCCTGCCAAGCTCCTCCGCGCAGTGCAGCACCGCCGAGTGTTCGATCGAGGAAACCACCGCGGTCCCCTGCCCCACCAGCCGGTCGAACGATCGCAGCGCGGTGTTGACACTCTCGGTGCCGCCGCTGGTGAAAACGATCTCGTCCGGCTCCGCGCCGATCCATGCCGCGAACTTCGCGCGTGCCTCCTCCACCGCCGCGCGCGCCCGGCGGCCCGATGCGTAATCGCCGGATGGATTCGCATGACCGTCGCGCAGCCATGGCAACATCGCATCAAGCACTTCCGGCAGCATCGCCGTGGTCGCGTTGGCATCCAGTCGGATCACGCGCCCAGCATCCATATCCGGCAAAACCCGGCAATTCCATTATTGCCCCAGCCGGCGGCGCACCGCCTCGACGAGCAGGTGGCGGCGGTCGGCACGGATCGGCCGCAGCGAGAGATGGATGCCGGAGGTTTTTTCCACGTTGTAATGCAGCGTCAGCCGGGTGAGCGCGGAGTCCGCATCCATTTCACGAAGTTCCTGCCATGCCACCAGCCGCATGCCCGAAGCCGGACGGAAAAACGGGAAAATCTCGATGCCCAGTGGCGTGAGAATGAGATAGGCGTGGCGGGTCAGCCGGACCGCGCCGCGCGCCAGCAGTGCCGCAGCCACCGCCGGAACGAGCGCCCATGCGGGATGTGGCAACTCCGGGTTTTCCGCGCGGTGAAACGAGACGGCGACGATCACAATGGTCGCCATCGCCATCACCGCGGCGGCGAGCCAAAATGCCACCGCCTGACGGGAGCGCGTGAACCGCAGTTCCTGCTCCGGCGATTGCAAACTGGCGGCCATCAGGGTGCGGACGGGTGGAAGGCCGCCACGGCCTGCTCGGCGGCAGTGAGTTCGGTCTCGAAGGTGTTCATGTCGAAGCCATGGGTTTCAAGGTGCGAGGCGCGCTCGCATTGACCCAGAAAAGCGACCAGGCGTTCAAGTCCGAAGAGTGACGCACCGCCCTTGCAACGGTGCAGCTCGTCGCGCAGGCGATTGAAATCCCCGGCATCCGACAGCGCGCTCCACCCGGACATCAGGCGGCGCGTTTCCTGAAAATACTCATTGG
>DATISV010000135.1:0-2293 GCA_035468505.1 Luteolibacter sp.
GCGATGGGCGCACCGCAGGAACTGCGCGATGAAAAGCTCGCCCCCAGCCCGCGCACCGAGTTCGCCGTCAAGACCCACCGCCGCGAATACTACGCGCTGGTCAGCCACCTCGACACGCAGATCGGCCTCATCCTCGATCGCCTCGAAAAAAGCTCCGCCGCCGACCGCACCGTGATCTGCTTCACCGCCGATCACGGCCTCGGCTGCGGCGAGCACGGGCTCATGGGAAAACAGAACATGTACGACCACAGCGTGCGCGTGCCGTTCATCCTCGCCGGTCCCGGCATTCCAAAAGGAAAAACCATCGATGCTCCGATCTACCTGCAGGATGTGATGCCGACCTTCATCCAACTGGCCGGTGCGGGGGTGCCGGACGATATCGATTTCCAATCCGTGCTGCCGCTGTTGGACGGAACGGGCAAACCGCGCGAGCAGATCTTCGGTGCCTACATGGACGTGCAGCGCATGCTGGTGCGCGATGGCAGAAAGCTCATTCTCTATCCTGCGGCCGGTGTCACGCGGGTGTTCGATCTGAAAAAAGACCCCGACGAAACCAACGACCTGTTTGCCACACCCGCGGGGAAAACCATCGCCCGCGAGCTGTTCCCACTACTCGTGGCCGAACTCAAGCAACACGGCGATCCGCTTGACCTGCGCGCCGCCTATCCGGATCTCTGAGACTGGCCGGAAAAATCGAATGCCGGATCCTCAGTGATCCAGCGGGCTCTCGCCGGAGGCGTCGCCGAGGTGTTCGAGGTTCTTGGGGAGGAATTTCTTGAAGCGGGTTTTGTCGATCGCCTTCATGTAGGCCTCCTCGGGCGAGATAAGACCTTCGCGCAGCTTGGACCAGATCGACTCGTCCATGAACTGCATGCCCTCGTTTTTGCCGCCGGTGATGACGTCGTAGAGTTTCTGGGTGGCGCCTTCGCGGATGATGGCCTGCACGGCCGGGGTGGCGAACATGATCTCATGCACGGCGGTCCGGCCCGGACGGTCCACGCGCTTGCAGAGGAGCTGGGCAACCACGCCGCGCAGCGAGGCGGCGAGCATGGTGCGGACCTGTGACTGCTGGTCGGACGGGAAAACGTCCACGATGCGGTCCACGGTCTTGCGCGCGTTGTTGGTGTGCAGGGTGCCGAAGACCAGCAGGCCGGTCTCCGCGGCTGTTAGAGCGAGCGAGATGGTTTCAAGGTCGCGCATCTCGCCGACAAGCACGATGTCCGAGTCCTCGCGCAGCGCGGCGCGCAGGCCGTCGGCGAAGGACGGCGTCTGGATCGGCACCTCGCGCTGGGTGATGATGGATTTCTTGTTGGAGTGAACGAACTCGATGGGCTCCTCGAGGGTGATGATGTGGCGGTTGAAGTTGCTGTTGATGTAATCGAGCAGCGCGGCAAGCGTGGTGGATTTGCCGGAACCGGTGGGTCCGGTCACCAGGACCAATCCCGAGCGCATGTGGCCGAACTCCTTGACGACTGCCGGCACGCCGAGGTCTTCGAGAGAGGCGATTTCGGTGGGGATGAGCCGGAAAACCGCACCGAGGCCGTTCTGCTGTTTGAGGTAGTTGCAACGGAAGCGCGAGTCCTCGTCCATCTCGTAGGCGAAGTCGAGGTCGCCGGTTTCGAGATAACGTTCGAATGCCTTGGGATCGCAGATTTCCTCCAGCATGTGCTTGAAGTCGTCGCCGGCGAGCACGTCTTTCCCGGGAATCGCGCTGACCGCGCCGTGGACGCGGATTTTCGGCGGCTGGCCTTCGGAGAGATGGAGGTCCGAGCCTTTGTTGGCGATGAGGTAACGGAACAGTTCGTTGATGCGGGCCATGTGGGTAAGCGGAATGCGGTAAGCGATATTCGGGGCGGACGCGCGGTGACGGGAATCAGGACTGGAAGAAGGTTCTCATCTCCACCTTGTCGGAGGCTCGGAAGAGCGCTTCCTCCGGGGTGATGACGCCGTCGATGTAGAGGCGCTTGAGCGACTCGTCCATGGTGATCATGCCGACGTTCTTGCCGGTCTGCATGATGCCGGGGAGCATGAAGGTCTTGCCTTCGCGGATGCAGTTGGCGACGGCGGCGGTGTTGACGAGAAGTTCGAGTGCAAGCACGCGGCCGCTGCCATCGGATTTCGGGACCAGTTGCTGGGAGAGGATGCCGCGAAGCGACTCGGAGACCATGATGCGGATCTGGTCGCGCTGGTCGGTGGGGAAGACGTCGAGCACGCGGTCGAGAGTGCGCGGGGCGTTGCCGGTGTGCAGGGTGCCGAGGACTAGGTGGCCGGTTTCCGCCGCGGTCAGGGCGAG
>DATISV010000136.1:0-4772 GCA_035468505.1 Luteolibacter sp.
GATCTCGCAGTGACAGAAGCCAAGGGGCTTGTTCCGGTGCAGGGCGCGGAAAACCGGAAATTTGTCGGCACCGGCGCGGCATCGCTGCAACTGCGCGTTTCACCCGAAGGAACCGGCGCACGCGGCTTGGAACTCAGAAACACGGTGCTCACCGGCCGCGTGTCCGATGATGGCAACAGCGTTTCATTCCATCTAACAGGCATGGCGCGCTCCGAGCGCGTGGGCGCGACCGTCGAACTGTTAGGCGGCTCGGCGGCTCTGACGTCGGGATTGACGGACGGCACCATGCACGTGGCCCTGCGCGAATCCGGCGACGCATGGGTTTACGATCTGGTGGCCGATCTGGCCGGTGAATTTCCCGTGTCCATACGTTTTGAGGTGCCCGTCACCCGCAAAGGCGACTGGCGGCAATTGTCGTTCACCATGCCGTCGGGCGTGGTGGTGCCGGTGAGAATCGACGGCTTGGATGGCGGTGTCTCATTTGATCCATCGCTCGCGGTCGTTCCCGAAAGAAACGACAACCAATGGCGCGGCTTCCTTCCCGCCAATGGCAACGCGGCGATGGCATGGCGCGAGAAGGATCAGGTGGCGGACGGCACCTTGTTTTTCTCCAGCACCGCGACCACCGACGTGCGTGTCGGCAGCGGCTTGATGCGTCAGATGACCGTGGTCGATCTCCGCGTGCTGCAAGGCAAACTCGGCGAACTCAAACTCGACCTCGACGGCCCGGGCGAAGTGCTTTCCGTGTCGGGAGAATCGGTGCTCGGATGGAACGTCAGGGAGGCGTCCGGCAAACGTTCGCTCGAAGTGAAACTCAGCCGGCCGATCGAGAAAGCGGACCGCATCGTCATCGAGGCGCAGGCCGCGCTCGGCGGGCTGCCGATGAAGATCGACGCGCTGCGCATGACGCCGGTGGGCGCGCTGCGCCACAGCGGCTGGCTGCGCGTGGCGAACGACGGCGCGGTGCGCTTCGCGGTTGCCGAGGCGAAAGGTCTCATTCAACTCGCGCCCGGTCAGTTTCCCGGCGGCGTGGATGAGAATCTCCGGCTGGTTTTCGTCTATCGGTTTCCCGCGGCGGAGTATGGCTACACGGTCAGCGCAACGCAGGTGTTGCCGGAGGTCGGCCTGACGGAAGTGACGGTCTATGAACTCGCTGAAACCGACCACCGCATCATGGCCGATCTCGAACTCGATATCCGCGAGGCTCCCTTGCGCGAGTGGGAAATGGAAATCCCGGCCGACCACGCGGTGGCCGCGGTGAGCGGCGCGCAGGTGGCCGACTACGCGGTGGCCGCCGATGCGAAGGACGGCAAACGCGTGCTCAAGATTCTCTTCAAGCAACCGGTCATCGACCGCCAGCTCGTCAGCGTGCGCTTGGAGAAAAACCAATCGGCCGCCGCCGGCGCGTGGAAGCTCCAGCCGCTCGGGTTTCCCGGCGTGAAATCGCGCCGCGGCTATATCGGCGCGGTGGCCGCCGCGGGATACCGCATCGCGGTCGGCAAATCCACCGGTCTTGCCGAAGTGCCGGTGACGTTTTTCCCGCGCAAAACCACCGGCTTGCAGCAGGCGTTCCGCTTGCGCGAGGACGCGTGGAGCGCGGACCTGACAGTCGAGGCGCTCGGCCAGAGCATCCAGGCCGATGTATTCCATCTCTACTCGCTCAAGTCCGGCGCGGTCTATGGCAGCGTGTTGATGAACTTCTTCGTCGTCGGCTCGCCCGCCACCGAATGGCGCGTGTCGGTGCCGGAGGGCATCGGCAACATCGATGTCACCGGCCAGAACGTCGGCCGCGATTGGCGGCGCGAGGGGAATACCGTGATCGTGCCGCTGTCGCGACCGCTGTTGGGCGCGGGCACACTGCTGCTCAGCTTTGAGCAGCCGATGAACGCGCAGGGCGGAAACCTTTCGCCCGGCGAGGTGCGTCCGCTCGATGTGCAGGGCGAGCGCGGATTCGTGCAGGTGGTCAGTCCCTTGCAGGTGAATCATTCATCCAACAGCGACGGAGCGTTGTTGAAAATCGACCCGAGCGAGATTCCCACCGAGTTCCGTCTGTTGAGCAGTGCGCCCACGCTTGGCGCGTGGCAATACACGGCGCGCGATTTCAAGATCGGCATGGACATCGAATGGTTCGCTCCCGGCGAGACGATCGACCAAGTGGTGGATTTCCAAAAACTCGGCACGCAGGTCTCGCGCGACGGCCAGTGGGTCACCGACGCCCGCATTTTCGTGAAAACCCGCGGCCGCGGCGCGTTGCGGATGACCTTCCCCGAAGGCGCGGTGCTCTGGGAGGCGCGGGTGAACGGCGCGGCGGTCAACGCGCGCTCGGACGGCAAGGAAACGCTCGTCCCGCTGCCCGCGCGGCTCGATCCGAACGAGGCGGTGGAGGTTTCGTTGCGCTACGGCGCGCGGGCCAAGTCGCCGCGGAAGATTTATCTAACAGCACCGAAGCTCGATGCACCGGGGGCGAGCGGCGAGTGGACGGTGACCGGCGACGAAGGACGCCGCCTCGTCCCGCGTGGCGGCAGCGCGGACCTCACCCAGCCGGTGCTGGCGGAAAACGGCTGGGAGTGGCTTTCGAGGAAACGCGGGCTGGCCGTGATGCTGGTGCTCGCGGGCATCGCGACGGTGGCGTTTGCTTCTGTTAGATATGCCTCGCTGGCCGCGAACCTGGCTTTGACGGCGGTTTCGATCTTTGCGGTGTTCCTTGCGGCGAATGATTTTCGAAGTGCTTCGGAGACCTTGGAATACGCCGCGCCGGTGGTGGCGGCGGGCGAACCGATCACGGTGGAAGTCGCCAATCTCCCCGCGTGGCTGGCCGGCACCGGCTGGCTGGTGTGGGTTGGCATCGCCTTCGGCGTGATCGCCACCTTGCGCGGATTGACGGCCCGCGACCGCACTTGGACAGCCGCCGGAGCGGTGGTGCTTGCCGCCTCATTGCTTTCGATCCGTGGCGGCGTGCATTGGTTGTTTGTGGTGATCGCGGTCTTCGGACTGATGATGCTCGTGCCGCAAGTAATTGCCGCGGTGAAGAATTTGAAAAAACCGAAAGCCGCGGCGGCAGCGGCCACGGCCTTGGTTTTCGCAGTCTTCATGCCACCCGCGGCACGGGCTGCGGATCCGCCATCACTGAAGCCTGCGGAGTCGATGGTTCACAACTGGCAGATCCGCGACGGACGGCTTTACGGCACGGTGGATCTCACGCTGCACGGACAGCCGGGCGACCGTTTCCTGTTGCTCAAGGAACCGGCGGTGCTGGGCAGCTTCGAAGGCGCGGGATTGCGCGTGGTGAAAGGACCGCTCGGTGATCTAACAGCGTATTGGCTGGTGGCGGAAACCGGCGGACGCATGAGCGGCAAGGCGGTGTTTGAAATGCCGCTGGCCAACCCCGCGCAGGGCTGGCACTTGCCCGGCGGACCGGCCGCGATGCGCCGGGTCACCGTGCTTTGGGACCAGGACGGCTGGGAGTTTTCCAGCACCGCGGCGGCCAAGGTGGAGGCGCTTGCCAATCCCGGGCCTAACCAAAGCGGTGCCACTCTGACGCTCGCTCCGGCCGATGATGTGGTCATCCATGCCCGTCCGCGGCAACGCGACGCCGCCAGCGAGGAAACGAAATTCTTCGTCGAGGTTTCCAACCTGTTTCTGCCGGGACCGGGTGTGGTCAACGGCCGCCACCGCGTGACGATCCGTCCGGCGCAGGGACGCGTGGCGTCTCTAACAACCAAAATCCCGGCCGGTTTCACTGTGAGCGACGTGATCGACGGGCCGGTCGGCCAATGGCGCTTCGATCCGGCGAAAAGCGAGCTGCGGCTCGATGTCGAACCCGCGCAGACGCGGCCGTTCGCATTCACCATCGAGACCCAGCGTGGCGCGGACGCGCTGCCGGTGGACCTCGCGCTTGAACCCGCGCGCGTGCTCGGCGGCGCGGGCGAGGTCGGTCTGTTAGGGATTGCCTTCGGCGAAGACGTGCAGCCGGAAGCCGTGACCATGGACGGCCTCTCGCGCGTGAATCCGGAGGACTTCGACGCGCGCCTGCTGCCGCACTCCAAGGAAGGCCAGCCGCTTGCCATTCTCCAACATGCCTTCCGCTACGGCGCGGATACCGCGCAGGCCCGGCTCAAGGTGACCGCCGTCGCGCCCGAACTCCGCGCCGAGTCATGGCAACTTGTTTCGCTCGGCGAAGACCGGCTCGTCATCGCCACCGATCTCGCGATCCACATCACGCGCGCAGGCGTGTTCCGTCTCGATCTCGACGTGCCCTCCGGACTCGAAATCGAAAGCGCCACCGGCGAAGGACTGAGCCATTGGACCGAGGCGGATACCGACGGCAAACGCGTGCTCACGTTCCACCTGACAGGCAAGACGATCGGCCTGCGGAATTTCAATCTCACCCTCACCGGACGACCCACAGGAGCGCAGGAAAACTGGAGCGTGCCACGCGTCAGCCTGCGCGGAGCATCACGCGAGACCGGCGTTCTAACAGTCGTGCCCGAGCGTGGCTTGCAGGTGCGGGCCACGGGCCGGCGCAATGTTTCCCAACTCGACCCGCGCGAGCTGGCGGGAGGCAAAACGGAAACCTCGCGCGCCGCGTCGCGACCGGGCGCTTTGGCCTACCGTTTGTTGCAGGGCGATTGGTCGCTCGGACTTGCCATCAGCCGCCTCGACCCGTGGGTGACGGCGCGCGTGTTCCACGACGCGACCCTGCGCGAAGGGCAGTTGCTCACCAAGGTGGCGATCCAATACCGGATCGAAAACGCCGCCGTGAAATCGATGCG
>DATISV010000137.1:0-4470 GCA_035468505.1 Luteolibacter sp.
ATGCGGCTTTTCAACCTGCTCGACTACGACGCCTGGACGCTCGGCAACCATGACTTCGACTGGGGCCGCGCCATTCTTGAAAGCAACCTCGCGCTTTCCAAAGCGCCCGTTCTAACAGGAAACATCGCGGTCGATGGCAAGGCATCCGGCACGCTCGCCGGCGCATGGAAAAACGTGCGCCCATGGACCATGGTGGAAGCCGGTGGTTTCCGGATCGCGCTGGTCGGACTGGTCACTCCGGGCCTGCCCTACTGGCTCGCGCCGGAAACGCTCGGCGGCGTGGCGGTGGAGCACCCGCTCGCCTCGCTGCGCAAGTCGATGGCCGAGGCGCGCGACGCCGGAGCCGACGCCGTAGTCGTGATGGGTCACATGGGTTTCCGCGTCCGCGACGATTTCGCCAATCCGCTGCGGGAAACCCTCGGCGAAGTTGCAGGTGTGGACGCCTATCTCGGCGGCCACACGCATCAGAACCAAGCGCTTTGGAAAACCGGCAATGTGTTTTGTTCGCAGGCCGGATACCATGGCATCCATCTCGGCCGGCTCGACCTCACCTTCGATATCGAGAGCCGAAAACTGATCGGTCGCGATGCGATCACCGAGTTGATGGGTGCCGACATTTCACAAGACCCCGCCGTGATCGACCTGGCGGAGCCCGATTTGAAAACCACCGCCGAACAACTCGCGCGCAAGGTCGCCACCGTCAAATCCACCATCCGCTCCGGCGGCTTGGGCAACCCGCTCGCCACCCTGTTCTGCGAGTGCTTTGCAGACGCCCTGCAACGCGACGGCAAGCCGGTGGACGGCGTCTATCACGGCACCTTCCGCACTGGCGATCTGGAGCCCGGCGATCTCACCGTGGCCGATTGCTGGAAAATGATTCCCTACGAAAACCTGCTCGTCACCGCCGAACTCGACGCCGCCGCACTGATCGAAATCATCAAGGAGGAACGCGAGCTGCGCGGCTCCGACCGCATCCTCTGGCCCTTCGACCTGAGGATTTCCAGCAGCGGAGAAATCCTCCGCTTCACCCGCCACGGCGAACCGGTGGACATGGCCGCGCGATTCGCCATCGCCATCAACAGCTACGACGCCCAGTCAGGCGGACGCTCGATGATGAAGCTGCGCGAACTCGTGTCCCGCCCCGAGGCCAGGCGCCGCACCACCGCCGTGGACACCCGCGGCGCGCTCACCGACGGCCTGCTGCGCCGCGGCGAAATCGGGTGAAACGCGATCTAACCGATCCAGAACACGTCGAGGAAGAACCAGACGACCATCGCGCCGCCGATGGCGAGCTTGATGAGCATGCCGGCGAGCGTGCCCGCCACCGAGCCGACACCGGAAACCACCGCCGGCCGCGCCTCACGCCGGGCGATCACGAACTCGCCAAGCACCGCGCCGATCAAGGGGCCTAACAGCAAGCCGAGGGGAATGAAGAACATCCCGATCAAGCCGCCGGCCAATGCGCCGAGCGCGCCCCAGCGGCTGCCGCCGAACCATTTGGCACCCGCCGCGCCGCTGAAAAACTCCAGCGCCTGCGAGATTGCCATCATCAGCCCGAGTATCACGAACGACCACCACACGAGCCCGGAATCCTCCGCACCCAACATCAAGCGGTGCGCCACCGCCGCGATGAACAAAAACAAATGACCGGGCAGAAACGGCAGCACGCAGCCGACCACGCCCACCGCCAGCAGGCAGCCGGTCACCAGCCAGGCCAGCCCGGTTCCCACCCCGCCCCACAGGGCGTCCGATTGCAGCCATTCGGGCATGCGGATGACTAGCCGCTGGATGTCCTGCGCGCAATGCGGTTTCCGCCGCATCACCCCCACCTGCGGTCCTGCCTGCGCCAGCGGCGGCGGAGTTCGTGGGGGGCGAGTTCGGGTTTGAACTCGCGCAGGAATTGCTCCTCGGCCTCGAGCGTGCCGATGAGCTGGAGCGTGCCGCCGGCGGGCAGGATGCAATCCGGCGGCGGGTTGACGACCCGGCCGCCCTGATGCTCGACGGCGATGATGGTGCAGCCGGTTTCGCTGCGCACGGCGCAATCGGCCAAGGCGCGGCCGGCCATCGATTCGGGCACGGGCGAGGGAAACAGGCAGACGCCCTCGGCGAGCAACAGGTTGTCGGTGTCGCGCAGTTCGTTGAAGATGATGTTGGCGCCCATTGAGGCGGAGGACAGGACGAGGTCGGCCCCGGCGCGGTGGAGCGTGCCGACATTCCTTTCCTGCGAGCAGCGGGCAATGATCTGCAGGTTTTCGCGCAGGCGGCGGAAGAAAATGGTGAGCGCGATGTTGGTGTCGTCGTCGTGGCTGGTAAGGATGATGGCGGAAGCCTCGCGCGCGCCGGCCTGCTTGAGCACCTCGATACGGGTGGCATCGCCGATGACGGCGTCAGGGAAACCCTCCACCCGGTCGGCGAGTTTCTCGATGATGATCGGATGCAGCCCGGCCTCGGTGAGCGCGGCATGGGTGTGGCGGCCGACCTTGCCGCCGCCGATGATGAGGACATGGGCGGGCTTTTCCGCCTTGCGGCCGAACGCGGTGTTGTAGGCGACGATCTGGTCGTCGGTGCCGGCGAGCACGAAGACGGTTTGCAGGCCGATGCGGGTGTCCGGCTCGACGGTGGCGAGGCGGCCGTGGTCCCAGACGCCGATCACGCTGAGCCCGCTGCGCTGGCGGATGCCGCTCTGGGCGATGGTCTTGCCGACGAGCGGACCGGCGGCGGCGTTGGCCTCGGCGATGACGAGGCCGTGCGACTCGCCGATCACGTGGGCCTGGCCGTCATTGCCGATGACACGCCGGGCGAGCGCCTGGGCCATGGTTTCATCCAGCCGCAGGACGAGTGTCGCGCCGGCGAGTTCCAGCATGTCGCGGCCTGCCGAGGAGGAGGCGCTGGCGATGATGGGCACCTTCGGCGCGTATTCGTGGGCGGTGAAGGTGATGTTGGTGTTGAGCGTTTCCGTTAGATTGGCGACCAGCATGGCGGCGCGCTCGAGACGCATGCGGCGGTAGGTCTCGGGATCGTCGAGCGGCCCCACGGCCACACTGACGCCTTGTTCGTGAAGTTCGAGCGCGTCCGTGCTGTTAGGGCATAACACGACATGATGGTGGCCGTATCTCTCCAGCATCGGGATGAGCGCGGTGCAGATCGGGTCGAACTGGGTGAGGATGACGTGGCGGCGGGTTTCTTCGGGCAGTTCGCGCGGCGTCTTGGCACGGCTCTGCGCCTCCATCCAGGGCGCGTAGAAAAACTGGATGAAGGTGAATGGCAGGATGACGAGCATGAACATGACACCGGTCACCATCACGAACATCGAAAAGGCGCGTCCGAGGTCGCCTTCGAAGGTGATGTCGCCGAAGCCCAGCGTGGTCATCACCGTGAGCGTCCAGTAAAAACCGGTGAGCCAGCTGTGGTGCTGGCCTTCCCTTTCCATCAGCATGTGAAACAGGAGGCTGTAGATGGTGATCATCAGCAGCATCAACGCGAGCAGTCGCGCGAGGGTGCGCAGGTTGGCGCGGCTGCTGCGGTTTTCCTGAAATGCGGTGATGACGGCGATGAGTGCTTTCATGGCGTTCGGGGAGCGGCATCTTTGCAGAGGGCGGAACTCATTCCAGCCTCCGCAAAGCCGCATTCGCGTTGGATTTCACTCGTCACAGACCGCCACGGCATTGGCGGCGGCGTGATCGCGCGAATGGCTGAGACTGATCAGGATGCGCGTGATGCCGTGTTTTCCGGCGAAATCGAGCGCCGCGCCCGCCAAGCGGATTTCCGGGGCGCCAGCCGTGTTGTGGAACACTTCGAGATCGTGCAGGCCGGCGTTCGCGCCGATGCCGGTGCCGAGCGCCTTGGCGGCGGCCTCCTTGGCGGCGAAGCGCGCGGCATAGTGCATGGCGGGGAGTTTCCGCGAATCGCAGTAGGCGCGTTCCCCAGGCGTGAAGATTTTTGTTAGAAACGGCTCGCCGTGCCGCTCGATGGCGGAGGCGATGCGCTCCACCTCGACCACGTCGATGCCGATGCCGAAGATGCGCATGGTTCAGCCGGGGTAAGTGGCCATCAGGGATTTCATCTCTCGCACCGCGGCGGTCATGCCCGTCCGCATCGCACGCGAGACGATCGAGTGGCCGATGTTCAATTCCACCAGATGCGGCACGGCCCACAGTTTGGTTAGATTCCGATAGTTGATGCCATGGCCGGCATTCACCTGCAGCCCGGTCGCGTGGGCCGTGCGGGCCGCTTCGGCGAGGCGGGCAATCTCCTTTTCCAGATCGTCTCCTGCGGCATTGGCGAAACATCCGGTGTGAAGTTCGATCATCGCCGCGCCGCTGCGGGCGGCGGCCTCGACTTGTGGCGGATCCGGATCTATGAACAGGCTCACCTTGATGCCCGCATCCTGCAAGCGGCCGACGGCGTCATGGATTTTCGCGAAGCCGCCCACGGCATCGAGCCCGCCCTCGGTGGTCAGTTCCTCGCGGG
>DATISV010000138.1:0-9155 GCA_035468505.1 Luteolibacter sp.
ACTGGTGCCGGACTACGTGCCGCTGCCGAGCTACCTCGACTCGCCGGTGGACCCGGCGATCCCGCATTACTATTATGTCAGCGGCGTGAGCTACTTTTTCCTGCCGGGCAATTCGACACCGCGGATCGTGGAAAGCCTGCCATCGGATCTGGCGCTCACGCAAACCGGCAAGGTGATCCTTTCGGTGCGTCCCGCCCGTGGCAGTCCGGGCCAGCGGATCAAGATCAACCTCGCCATCGAAAACGCGACCGGCGTTTCCGGTGACGGCATGCAACTGCGGGTGGATTACGATGCGGCCAAGCTCACGCCATGGGCGCAGGTGCAGCCGGACGGGGAAACCGTGCTCTTCACCGGCCTTAGCCGGAACCTCGAATTCACCGACAACGGCGCGAGCGCCAGCGGCGAACTCGTCATCGATGGCACCGGCGGTGCCATGGAACCGGGATCGGGCAAGTTCTTCACTCTGCAATTCGAGGTGGCGGATGGATTACCGAAGAAGACCACTCTGCCAGTGACAATCAGCAGCGCGACGATGCGCGACCTCAGTGGTATTCCGCTGACCGTGGAAATCCTGCCGCAGGATCCATCGGAAGTGGGCGATGGTTTCATTCCGGGCGATCTGGATGGCGATGGCTTGCTCAGCAATACCGACAAGCACCTGCTGCAGGATCTGATGAAACCCAAATCACGGCCGCCCACCGCCGATGAAATCACGGCTGGCGACCTCAATGGCGACGGCAAGCTCGACCAGAAAGACCTCGTCTTGTTGTTGAAACTTCTCAACAGCCCCTGATCCCATTTTCATGAACGACATCCTTCATCGCATTTCCTGTGCCGCGCTGCTGGCAGGCGTGCTGCTGGCCCCTTGCACGGCCTCTGCGGAGACGCGGCACCTGTCGTTGCCGGGTTATCTGGCCAATCCCGGCCAGGTCCTGCATGTGCCGCTTACGCTGGACAATGCCGCCGGACTGGCGGCGATCCGGGTGCAGATCAATTTCGATCCCGAAGTGCTGGAACTCCAAGCGGTCACCGCCGGCCCGCTCGGCGAAGCATTCGAAATGAGCCGGGGCGATGGCGATGGATTCGTGCAACTTACCTTCGCCCGCGGCGTGGAATTGGCCAGCGGCTCCGGTCGGCTGGCCGTGCTCAAGTTTCTCGCCAATCCGGGAGCGGTGACGAGTTTGTATTCGGAACTGGCGATCGCGGATTTCAACCCGTCCGACGCCACCGGCGTGATCGACCTGCGCCAGAAGGACACGCTCGCCATCACCAACGGCCAGGTGGCCGTGACGCTGCAACCGAACATCGACAACGCCGGCAACGGCCTGCCCGACTGGTGGGAGGAACTGCACGAGCTGGATGTGTTTGCGGATCATGCGGATCTCGACGCCGAGCACGACGGGCTCACCAATTTGTTAGAGTATGCCTTCGGCGGAAATCCCAAGGTGGCGGATGCCAGCGAACGCGGAGTCCGATCGCAGCCAGTGGAAGCGGATGGGCAGACGTTCCTGAGCATCGGTTTCTACCGGCGGCTGGGCGATGCGTCGCTGCTCTACCGGGTGCAGGAATCGCCGGATCTCGGAGCGTGGATCAATCTCGCCCTGCCAGAACGTATCCTCGGCACACCGCAGGACATGGGCGATGGCACCGAGTATGTGAATGTGCTCGGCACACTGCCGATGGACGGCCCGGACCCGGAGTCGAGGGGATTCATGCGTGTGGGTGTGGAGAAGGCGGATTGATGGTGCGCAAGCGGCTATGTTCAGACAAAGCCAGCCGACAGCCCGAATAGAATCCCGGCGGAACCCCAGAGCGATTGAGGTGAGCATTCAGTATTGCCCTCCGGATGCCAGTCTTCAAGCTGCGCCCATGATTCGCATCACTGGCAGCATCATCCGGCGGATTTTGAGTGCTTTCCTCGCGGCGTCATCCATTGCGGCCGCGGCGGACGGGAAACCGAACGTGATCCTGATCATCACCGATGACCAGGGCTACGGCGACCTCTCGGCGCATGGCAATCCGGTGCTCAAGACGCCACACATGGACCGGTTGCACGCCGAGAGCGTGCGGCTGACGGATTTCCATGTGGACCCGACCTGCTCGCCGACACGAGCCGCGCTGCTGACCGGCCGCTATTCCACCCGCACCGGGGTCTGGCACACGATCAACGGCCGCTCGATGATGCGCCCGGAGGAACTGACGCTCGCCGAGGTGTTCAAGGCCAACGGCTACGCGACCGCGATGCTGGGCAAGTGGCATCTGGGCGAGAATTTCCCCTGCCGCCCGGCGGACCAGGGCTTCGACCACACGATCTGGCACCTCGACGGTTGCATCGGCGGCGGACCGGATTATTGGGACAACGACTACTACGACGACACCTATCTGGTGAACGGCAAGTGGCAAAAGTTCGAGGGCTACTGCTCCGACGTCTGGTTCGAACAAGCCGCGAAGTGGGTGGAGGAGAAAAAGGACGAGCCGTTCTTCCTCTATCTGTCCACCAACTCACCGCACTGGCCCTACATCGTTCCGGAACGCTATTCCAAGCCCTACGAGAAGGCGGGCATGCCGGAAGACATGGCGATTTTCTACGGCATGATCGCCAATATCGACGAAAACCTCGGTCGCTTCCGCCAGCGCTTGTCGGAACTCGGACTGGCGGAAAACACGCTGCTGATTTTCATGACCGACAACGGCACCACCGCAGGCTGGATCTGCCAGGAATCGGGCTACGATTATTTCAATGCCGGGATGCGCGGCTTCAAGAGTTCCGCCTGGGAGGGCGGGCACCGCGTGCCGTGTTTCTGGCACTGGCCCGCCGGCGGACTGACCGGCGGCCGCGACCTGCCGCAACTGACCGCGCACATCGACATGATGCCGACGCTGGTGGACCTGCTCGGACTCGAAAAACCGCAAGGGCCGGCAATCGACGGTCACTCGCTGGCCGAATTGCTCCATGGCAAGGACGAGGTTCTTCCCGACCGCACCTTGTTTACCCATGTGCAGCGGGAATTCCTGCCGCCGAAGTGGACGAACTCGGTGGCGATGCGCGGCCCGTGGCGCTTGGTGGACGGCAAGGAACTCTACGACCTGCGCCAGGATCCCGGCCAGAAAAGCGATATCGCCGGCGACCACCCGGAAGTCGTGAGCCGCCTGACCAACGACTATGAGGCATGGTGGAAATCGTTGCAGCCGGACATGAAGCAAACGGTCCGCTACGTGATCGGCGGCGACGAAAACCCGATGACACTCTACAGTCACGACTGGCTGATGCGCGGCAGCGGGCAGGCCGTCTGGCACCAGAACCAGATCCGCCGCGGAGACCTGCGCAACGGGCCATGGGCGTTGGAGGTGAAGCGCGCGGGAACGTACCGGGTTTCCCTCCACCGCTGGGCGCCGTATCTCGACAAGCCGATGGAAATGAAGTCCGCGCGCTTGAGCATCGGCGGGGTGGAAAAGGCGATGGACCTTGAAGCGGATGCCACGGGTGCGGAGTTCCAAGTGAATCTCAAGCCGGGCCAGGTGATGCTGCAAACCTGGCTGGTGCGCCCGGATGGCGGCGAAAGCGGGGCCTACTACGTGGATGTCGAGTGGCTCGGCGGCGAGTAAGCAGGCGGGCACGGCTTGCAGGTTGTGCCGGGCGGACCGGCGTGTTAGATTGACGCCGAAATGGATGGTCTTTTCCAGGCGAGCGGTTTGTTGGTTTCGCTGGCGATCGCGCTGGGCCTGGGGCTGCTGGTGGGCCTGCAGCGCGAGTGGGTGCACAAGCGCATGGCCGGCATCCGCACCTTTCCGCTGGTCGCACTGCTCGGCGGGCTGTGCGCGGCGGTGGCGGGAAACTTCGGCGGCTGGATGGCCGCTGCCGGCCTGCTCGGCTGCGTGGCGATGCTGGTCATGGCCAACCTACCGGGACGCACGGAGGACGGCGAACCCGGCCTGACCACGGATTTCGCGCTGCTGGTGACCTACGCCATCGGCGTGGCGGTGGTCGCCGGTTTCCGGATCGAGGCGACGGTCTGCGCGGGCATCATGCTGGTCCTGTTGCAGGGGAAATCGAAACTGCACGGCTGGGTGCGGCGCTTCGGCGAGGGCGAGCTGCGGGAAATTTCCCGGCTGGTTCTGCTCGGGCTGGTGATCCTGCCACTGCTGCCGAACCGCGACATGGGCTACCTGGAAGTGATCAATCCCTTCAAAATCTGGCTGCTGGTTACCCTGATCGTGGGCATCAGCCTGGCGGCCTATCTCACCTCGAAGTTCATCGGCGGCGGCAAGGGCGCGCTGCTTTCCGGCGTGCTCGGCGGCATGATCTCCAGCACCGCCACCACCGCCGGCATGGCGCGCCGCAGCCGCTCGGCCCCGGAAACCTCGGCGGCCTGCGCGTTGATCACCATGATCGCCACCGCCATCGTCTTCGCGCGGGTGATGGCGGAAATCCTGCTGGCCGGCGGCGCGGCGGGCCGGCCGATGCTCGCGCCTTTCGCGATTCTGTTAGGGTGGTCGCTGGTCGTCTCGTGGCTGATGGCGCGGTTCATGAAAATCCGCCAGATGGACACGGCGGGCGAGGAGGTGCCCTCGGAATTCAAGGCGGCGGTGGTGTTCGCGCTGCTCTATGTGCTGGTGCTGCTCGGCGTGGCCTATGCCAAGGAACATCTCGGCGACACCGGGCTTTACGTGGTGGCCGCCGTTTCCGGACTCACCGACATGGACGCGATCACGCTTTCCACCTCGGATCTCGTCGCCAAAGGCCACATCGACACCGGCCGCGGCTGGCGGCTCATCCTGCTCGGCGGCCTGGCGAACATGGCGTTCAAGGCCGGCATGGTGGCACTGCTGGCGCATCGCTCGATGCTGCGCCCGCTGCTCGCCGCCTTCGGCGCCACCGCAGCAGGTGCTGTGGTCTTGTGGGTCTGGTGGCCGTGAGTCGCAAGGATGTCTGCAATCTGACAGGTATGGTTCCACCGCCGGGGGAACCGAAGAATGAGGGGACAATGAATCGACGATCCGGCTGCCTTTGGCTTTCCATTCTCTTCCCATTCACCGGCGCTCCCGGCGGTAGCGCCCTACCTTAGCCCCTGCCTTTCACGGCTGGATTTCCACCACGATGGAGACGTTGTCCGCCGCCGGATACTCGAGTGTCAGCGCGCGGAAGTTTTCGTTCTGGTGCTCGTCGGCATTGGGAGGCGTGGCGGCATCCACCCGCCAGTTCGCGCCCTTGGAGCGCAGCAGGATTCTCCCTTCCTTTTTGGTCAGGACCGCCTCGGTGCCGCGGAGTTCGATGTCCGCGTCGGTGAAGGCGCGCCAGACAACCGGTCCTTTCGGCGCGGTGACCTGGTCGCCGATGCGGGCCATGCCGGTTTCCGGATCGAAGCGCACGCGTCGCAGCACGCGTTCCGCCGATGGATGATAGGCGGCGGTCAGGTCGAACGCGGCGTGATGGACATCACCCGTGGTGGCGGAATCGACCAGCGGGCAGGAACCGGTGATCGCGTCCTGGAGCATGCCGGCGATTTCCAGCGTGTTGTGGGAGCGGTTCTGCATGCGGTAGTAGCTCCAACGCTTGCCGCCGAAATAGCCGGGAAGGTTGTAATTGTCGGGACCCATGTCGTGGAACCAGCGGGTGCCATGCGCATCGAACACGAATGACCCGACGTCCATCTGACCGTGGCTCTCCGCCGGGGTGCCGCCCTTGACGGCGAGCCAGACGTCCCGATCGTTCCAACCGGTGCGGAAGGTCGCCAACGGCTGGGAACCACCGAAAACCGCGGATTTTGGCGGTTCCTCATTTCCCGAATCCGCCGCTGGCAGCCAAATCAGGCCGAGTGGGGAATTTCCCCGGGCCACGCGTCCGTCGTTTTTCGCGAGATCGCGTTCGAGTTCCTTCCTCACATGCCGCACTTGCAAGGGATCGTCGAACCGCGATGCCAGCCAGCATTGGGCCGGCGAGATTCCGCCGGAGGATGCCCGGCCGTCGGCGAAGTTGAAAACGAGCCGCGTGGGCCCGGTGAGATGGATCATCGCACGACCGGTGGATCGCAAGGCGCGCTCGCTTTTCCCCGGACCGTGACCGAGCGCCTGCCGGGCGGCCAGCAGCATGACGTGATAATTCGTGCCGTAATGCCAGTAGCCGGGACCTTCGGGGTAAACGCCGTCCGGCTGATAGAACCTGTCGCAGCCGTCCACCAGATCGAGGCAGTGTTTAAGCAGTTCCGCGCGCATCGCGGGGTCGCCGGCCGGGACCACGGAAGCGGCCAGCGCGATGCCGGCACCGCAGACTTGAGACCAGTTGCTGACCGGCCGCGTCCAGAAGGATTTGCGGGCGATCGCCTCGCGGGCGGGCAGGAGGGCTTTTTCCAGCACCGCCTTTTCGCACATCGCGCGCTGCTCGGGCGTGAGTGCGGAATACAACCAATCGTAACCGGTCGCCACCGCCGTGGCCATCTCCGCAGTGTCGAGGAAATGGGCGGGATTCCAGTCCTTGAGCGCGCATGCCGCCTCAAGTTCCGCGATCACACGCGCCTTGTATGTTTCCCCGCCGGTCATCCGCCACGCCCAGCCGGCATGCATGATGTTGTGGAGCGCGAGCCGCGATTCCCTGAGCAAGCGGCGGCCGTCGGGAATGTCATAGCGGCAGGTGCGCGCGGAAAGCACCCGGTCCGCCTCCGCCATGAGCGCGTCATGGTACCGGGCGGCGAGCGGATCGCGAGGGATGGTCTCGCGCACCGCGTTTTCCGCATCGTGGGTGAGCCACAGGCGTGGATGGGCGGTTTCCCCGCGCAGACACGGAGTCGCTGAGACAGCCAGCAGGCAGACGGTGATGGCGGAACGGAGGCAGGTCGTGATCTTCGCACCCATGGCCTTCCTTACGCCCCGCTTGACCCCGGATGTTTCACCGGCGGCGCTGCGTTTGAGGCTTCCGCCGGATGTCATGCTTGATCCCAAGCTCCCGAACCCCTAACGAAGCCGCGTGCATTCGATTGTTTCCCGCTTTCTCGCCCTGTCATGGCTGTTGTCCGCCCACGCCGCCAGCGCCGGAAACCTGCCCGCGGTGAAACCCATCGCGGGAGCCAAGCCCGTCAACGTGGTCTTCGTCCTGATCGACGACCTCCGCCACGACGCGGCGGGTTTCATGGGGCACCCGTTTCTCAAGACACCCCGCATCGACGCGATGGCCGCCGGCGGCACGCATTTCAAGAACGCCTTCGTCACCACCTCGCTGTGCTCGCCGAGCCGGGCATCGATCCTCACCGGCCAGTACATGCACCGCCACGGAGTGGTGGACAACAACGCGCAGCCGCCCGGGCTGGTGTATTTCTCCCAATACCTGCAGCAGCGCGGGTACGACACCGCCTTCATCGGCAAGTGGCACATGGGCGGCGACACGGACGATCCGCAGCCGGGTTTCGACCACTGGATTTCCTTCAAGGGCCAGGGCCACTACCTCCCGCCAAGCCCCGACTACACGCTCAACGTCAACGGCGCGCGGGTGAAACAAAAAGGTTATATCACCGACGAAC
The DNA here is from genome assembly GCA_035468505.1 of Luteolibacter sp. Lineage (GTDB taxonomy): Bacteria > Verrucomicrobiota > Verrucomicrobiia > Verrucomicrobiales > Akkermansiaceae > Luteolibacter. Next base: position 7,512 of record DATISV010000138.1, read on the forward strand.
TCACCGATTACGCGATCGAATGGCTCGACGGGCGGAAGAAAGATGAGGAGCGGCCATTCCTCCTCTATCTGAGCCACAAGGCCGTTCACGCGGATTTCACCCCCGCCAAGCGTCACGCCACGCTGTTCGAGAACGTGGAAGTCGAAAAACCCGCCACTTTCGCCCCCGACGCGCTGCACAACCCGCCGATGTGGGTGCTCAACCAGCGCAACTCATGGCACGGCGTGGACTTCCCCTATCACTCGAACCTCGATATCGCAAAATATTACAAGCAATACTGCCGCGCGGTGACGGGAGTGGACGATTCGCTCGGCCGGGTGATGGACTGGCTCAAGGCCAACGACCTGTCGGACAACACCCTGGTCATGTTCATGGGGGACAACGGCTTCCTCTTCGGCGAGCACGGCCTGATCGACAAGCGCAACGCCTACGAGACGTCGATGCGCGTGCCGCTCATCGCCCACTGCCCTGATCTGCTCAAGCCGGGAAGCGTGGTGGAGGAAATGGTCGCCAACATCGACATCGGCCCGACCATTCTCGAAGCCGCCGGACTGACCACGCCGGAGCAGATGAACGGCCGCAGTTTCCTGCCGCTCGCCACCGGCAAGGCGCAGGACGGCGAATGGCGCGACGAGTTGTTATATGAATACTACTGGGAGTTCAACTTCCCCCAGACTCCCACGACCTTCGCGCTGCGCACCGACCGCTACAAGTTCATCCAATACCACGGCATCTGGGACATCGACGAGTTGTATGATCTCGCCGAGGACCCGGAAGAATCCCGCAACCTGATCTTTGAAAAAGAGCATCAGGAGCGGATCAGGGATTTCCGCCGGAGACTGCACGCGATGCTGGAGGAAAACGGCGCGGCGCGCGTGCCCTTCACCGCCAAAAGAGGCCACGGCGCCAACCTGAGAAGCCGCAAGGGCGCGCCTGCGGCGGATTTCCCCGAGAACTTCATGCGCGGTCAGGCTCGGGACAGATGATTTTATCGAACCATTCCATTTACCCATGAAAGCACTGGTCAAATCGAAAGCGGAACCCGGCCTCTGGCTGGAAGACGTCGCGGAGCCGCAAACCGGCATCAACGACGTGCTCATCAAGGTGCGCAAAACCGGCATCTGCGGCACCGATCTCCATATCCACAACTGGGACGCATGGGCGCAAAAGACCATCCCGGTGCCGATGGTCGTGGGTCACGAGTTCGTCGGCGAAGTCGTGGAAGTCGGCTCGAACGTGAGCGACTTCCACCCCGGCGAGATCGTCAGCGCCGAGGGCCATGTGGTCTGCGGCCGCTGCCGCAACTGCCTCGCCGGCCGCCGCCACCTGTGCAAGGACACCTCCGGCATCGGCGTGAACCGCACCGGCGCCTTCGCCCAGTACATCAGCGTGCCGATGACCAACGTCTGGCACCACGACCCCGGCATCGACGAGGAGGTCGCCTCGATCTTCGATCCGCTCGGCAACGCCGTCCACACCGCGCTGTCCTTCGACCTGCTCGGCGAGGACGTGCTCGTCACCGGCGCGGGACCCATCGGCATCATGGCCGCCGCCATCGCCAAACACGCCGGCGCGAGATATGTCGTCATCACCGATGTGAACGACTACCGGCTCGACCTTGCGAAAACCCTCGGTGCGGACGTC
>DATISV010000139.1:0-2643 GCA_035468505.1 Luteolibacter sp.
GCCTGGAAAAAGAATTGGAACCACGGATGGAAACGGATTCACACGGATAGTCAAAGAGTTGTGATTAATTGGGCTTTCACCTTTGGGGTGGAAGCTGAATCTTTTACAAGTCTCTTATAATCAGAGTCCATCCGTGGTTCATTTTTCCAATAACACTCAGTCCTCCACCTCGACGATCAGGTTGATCTCCACCGCCACGTTGAGCGGTAGGGCGGCGGCACCCAGCGCGGTGCGCGAGTGTTTTCCCTTGTCGCCGAAAATCTCGACCAACAACTCGGACGCGCCGTTGACCACCTGCGGATGGCCGTAAAAGTCCGGCTCGGAATTGACGAAGCCGTTGAGCGAAACGATGCGCTTCACCTTGTCGAGCGAGCCGAGTTCCTGCCGGATCACCGCCAGCCGGTTGAGCACGATCATCGCCGCACCCTCGCGCGCCTCTTCCAAGGAGACTTCACTTGGCACCTTGCCGATGATCTTGCGCTCGCCGTCGATCGGCAGCCCGCCGGAAAGAAACAACAGGTTGCCAGTGCGCACGCAGTTGACATAAGCCGCCACCGGAGTGGGCACCTCGGGCAGCGAATGACCCAGGTCGTTCAGTTTTTTCAATGTTTGGTCCATGAGCGTGTATGAATCGAAATATGATATCTCAACTTTCCGGTTTCGCCTTGGAAGGCTCCATCACCTGCTCGCCGCCGCCGCCACCGGGGAAATCGTCCGTCAGCAGTGCCAGCAGTTTTTTTCCGTTGCGGGTGAGCGAGGCGCGGTTTTGCACGCCGCTCAACAGGCCGCGCGTGAGATGGTGATGCGGAATGTCGGACGGGCGCACCGCGGTGACCACCGGGGCGTTCACCTTGCGCTCCGAGGGCGTGAAGGAAACCGGCTGGCCGGTCGCGCTGAAGGCGATTTCCCAGGACGCGGCGCCGCCCGGGTTGCCACGGCAGATCCACGGATGGCGCACCACGAAGTCCGGCACGCCGTTCGCCGGCACCGCCACCTTGAAATACGCCTGCGTGGAGGTGACCAGCTCGCTGAACCGCAGCGCGGGATTTTTCCGGCGCTCCAGGAAGAACCGCGCCACGTCCGTGCCGATCAGGTTCATGCCGTTGAACAGTCCGTGATGGTTGATGCCGCCGCCGTTGTGCCGCAGCCACTCGTCGAAGCGGCTGCTGGTCATCATCGCCAGTTCGAGATGCAGGTGTGCGCGTGTGCGGTTGAGCCCCACGCCGGTGTAGCCCATGCGCCCGAGCACCGAGCCGGCCACCACCGGATTCCCCGGCGTGCAGGTGATCTCGGCGAGGTGCGCGTAAAGCGAGTAGATGCGCGAGTTTTCCCACTCGTGCTCCACCACCACGTATTTGCCGTAATTGCTGCGGCCGGAAATCGCACTCACATGCACCACCCGCCCGTCGGCGACGCTCGACACCAGATCGAGCGGATTGCCGGCCCGGTCGCGGTTGATCGGCGCGATGTCGATGCCTTCATGGAACTTGGTGAGGATCACGCGGTCGTTGATGCGACGCGCCGTCCGCACGAAGCCATAGGCGCCGCCCTCCCACGGCTTGCTCGTCTCGCCCTCGAAAATCCGGTCCACATACATGTAGAATCGCTCCGGCTCGTCCGTGAAAAGGTGGTGGTTTTCCGTCGGCAGCCGCAGGTCGATTTCCCCGCGCACCATCCCGCAGGCCGCGGCCAGGATCATCAGATATCGCATCATCGGCAGTCGTTTCATTCAGCGTTTCTTTTTCCCCTCCTCACCGGCGCGGGGCAGCGCGGCGTCCAGGGACTCGATATCGGCCAGGTTCAAACCCCTCCAAATCACCAGCACGCCATCCTCGATCTGCGCATCGACCATCACGGCATCCGCCGCGCGGCCGTTGACCATCGCGAGCAGGTAACGACCCTGATTGACCGCCGTGAGCGCCGATAGCCGGTTCGCCCCGCGGGGCTTCAGCCGGAACACCGCGCCGTAATCGCCGGCCTCGTTCGGAAACGGCGTGTAAACCGCCATGTCCTTGATCGAAACCTCCGGGATCCGCCGGAAATACCGCGTCACTCCGCCCATCTCCTGCGCGAAAATCATCTTCGGATTGTCCGTGCCCTCCGTCTCGATGTGGAAACTCACCGCCGCCTTGTCGTCCTTGTTTCCCATGGCCATCCCCGCGGACGGCCACATCACGGCCAGCAATGTCAACAGCACGGCGAAACGGATCGGCATGCGCGGAGTGAAACACACGCCCGGATTTCCAAAAGCAAAAAGACCCGCCACACGGAGCCCGCCACACTCTTGTGGTGGGAGCGAATGCAAAGCGAATGGGAACGCCCCTTGGTCCGCCCATTCGCCTCTCATTCGCCCGCACGACAAGAGTGTCGTGCCTCCCACGCGCCATTTTGGGCAAGGACCATGCTGTTTCAGCCACGGAGAAAGGGACGGGAAGTCGGGAAAACGCATCTTGCGGGATGATAGCCCGTCACTTAAGCTTCCTGCATGTCAGTCGGGCATGACAATCCGCAAACGGACCTTTTGAACCGGATCACGATCGATCCGTCGATTTGTCATGGAAAGCCGACGATCCGGGGACTGCGCTATCCGGTTGAGTCGGTGTTGGAGTATCTCGCCGGGGGCGACACGTTTGAGGAATTGCT
>DATISV010000140.1:0-5622 GCA_035468505.1 Luteolibacter sp.
GTGTTGGTAAGACCTGTCGTCCGGGTTGCGGGTGATTTTCAATTCATCGACCAGGAAGCGCCAGTCGGCCTTGAAGTCCTCCGCGCAGCCGGCACCCATGCCTGACAGATCGTACATCACGGCGTAGGTGCGGCCGTGTTCGTTGGCGGCGGCGCGGCAGTGGGAGAGCACGGTGTTGACCGATTTCCCCCGCGGCTGGCGGATGCGGTTGCCTCGCGTCTCGGAGAGGAAGCGCTGCACGAACACGCCATCGATGCCATATTCCCGCATCCATTGGAAATGGCGCGAGACGGTGGCGGGATGGTGCGAGCTGAAAACGAGGGCCGGACTGCCGTCGGCATGGCGGAACGGGGTCTTGAATTTCTCGTCCTCGCCGAGTTCGGTGGTGTCCGGCCAGAAATCGATGCCCGCGTGGCCGGGTTTGAAACCGCCTTTCGGGTGGCGGTAGTGAACCCAATCCAGCCCCGACCCGTCGCCCGGGGCACGGAACCATCCCTGGTATCCGCACATCACCTTGCCGGTGAGGGTGCTGGCATCGACACGGTCGTCAGCGGTCGATGCGGTGGCGAGGGCGAGTGAACCGAAAGCCGTGATCATCGTTTTCATTGTGCCGGGGTTTGGGTTTCTGTTTCGACGGATCTGTAAAAGTTGGTCTTGGGCAGGTTGCGATACCAGATGAGATAGACACCAATGAAGGAGCCGAGGCAGATGACGGCGGCACCAGCGAAGCCCGTCCAGTTGCGGATGATGAACAGCATGGGCGCGAGGAAGAGGGTGGTCTGCCAGACAAGTGCGAAAGGCAGGGCGAGCAAATCGTTGCGGTGTTCGCGGCTGGTCTTCGCATGCTCCTCCGGAGTGAGTGATTTCTTCAAATGCCCCCACACGCCGAAAGGCCGGGTTTCGAGATACATCTTCCTGAGCACCTGCGGATCGGTTGGCTCGGTGAGCAGCGCCGCCGCCACCGAGCTGACGAAACCGACCGTCAAAACGAAGATGAACTGCCAGACCTCGTTGAGTTCCGGCCACAGCACCCGCTGGACGATCGCGGCCGCGATGCCAACGAGCGTGCCGATGGCGCTGCCGCTGCCGTTGAAGCGCCACCAGTAAAGGCGCAGAAGGCTGGGCACGAGAAACCCGGCGCCGAAACCCATCATCATCCACCCCCAGATGTCGTTGATGCTGTCGAGGGTGAGAGAAAACAGGAAACTGCAAGTGACGATGCCAACCACCGTGGCGCGGCTGGCGAAGATCAACTCGCGGGTTTGCGCCTTGGGCCGGATCCACTTCTTGTAGAAGTCGTTGACGAACTGGCCGGTGGCCAGATTGACCCAGCTGCCGAAGGTCGAAAGCGCGGCGGCGACCAGCGCGATAACGAGGATGCCACGCATCCCATCAGTTACCGACATCATCAACACCGCGGAGAGGATTTTCTCAGGATTGACCGTACCCTCGAAGCTCAGAATGTTCATCTTTTCCGCCCATTTGTCTCCGCCGAGCAGCTCTTTGAGTCCGCTGACGAGTTGCGGGTCGTGTTTCTCAGGCGTGTTGGCGATACTGGAAACCAGAGTCCCCCAGGCGGGCTTTGCGGTGCCCGGGTGGACTCCGTGGACGCGGATCGCGGCCTCGCGCATCTTCGACTGGTCCGGCATCAGGTCGTGGACAAGATAGAGCCCCAGCACCGCCACGCCGATCATCATCGGCCAGCGCACGGTCATCAGGATGGTCCAGAGCATGGTGAGCTTGGCGCACTCGCGATCGTTCTTGGCTCCGAAGTAGCGAGGGTCGGCACCGGTGCCCATGCCGGCCACGATGGTGCGCACGAGATAGAACGAGGCGAAGATGAGGAGATGCTTGTAAACGCCATAGCCGTCAGGGACATGAACGTTCCATTTCGGCACGGCGCTGATCCAGTCCGGGTTTCCGGTGACCGTTTGGGCGATGCCGGCGATTTCATCCGCGTTGCCAACGCCGGTGAAGGCCTTGAAGCAGATGTAGATGACCGCCGCCATGATGATGCAAACCTGGAACAGGTCGGTGAAGATCACGCCGTAGAAGCCCGAGAGCATCGTGTAAAGGGTGGCCATGGCGAGCAGCGCCAGCGAGCAAAGCTCCGGCGGGTAGGGCAGGAAGGTGGAGAGGAAAATGCCCGCACCGATGATCAGATAGGCGAGCATGCCGATGGTGGTCAGCACGGTGGCGACCACGCCCATCAACTGGGCGGCGCGCCCTCCCCAGCAATCGCCGAAGCGGTAAATGTTCCACTGCGCGCCGGTCAGGCAGCCGGAACGGCGGTGCCATTTGCCGGTCCACAGCATCATGAAGGGCAGCACCAGCACGGCGCCACCGCGGAATTCGACGAACAGCCCCTGCGGACCCAGCAGGAACAGGAACGACACGATCACCGCCGTGCCGGCGAGGTCGAGGAAGCTCGCCATGCCGGAAACCCCCATCGCCCACCACGGGATGTTTTGCGCCCCGGTGATGTAGTTGGCGAGGCTCCGCGATGCCAGCCGCTTGAGGTAGATGCCGAGACCGACCAGCACCGCGACATAAAACGCCATGAACGCGTAGTCGAGTGTCCCGAAGTAGCCTGCCGTTTCCATCGTCGTGGTTGGGTCGAATCCCGGCCGCCGCTCCGAGGCGTGTCAGGACGGACGTATTCAAGGTGACGTGTCGCTAGGATGGGTCCTTTCCGTGTTTGCCGCCAGTCATGATACCGGGGATTCTTCGCGGCGCGGGCTTCAAGCACCTCAGAGACGTATTCAATTTATACATTGCCTGTATAGACAATTTCCCCTTTTCTCCGTCAAGGCCGAAATGAAATTTCAGCGGTTTGCGAAAGTCGGCTATACAAGCGGCGCGGACTTTGGTTCAGATCGACACGAGGAAACGACGATAGTGGCGGAGCGGAAAAACAAGTTCATGGGGATCGCGGAGATGCTAATCGAGCGTCTCGATCGTGGCGACTATGCGCTGCGAAAGCTGCCCAGCGAGATGGAATTGGCGGAGGAAACCGGAGTGAGCCGGATGACCGCGCGGCGGGCGCTCAAGCATCTGATCGACGCCGGCGTGTTCCGGCGCGATCCGAACCGGCGGCTTGAAGTGTCGGCGGACGGCCGCGGGCGGGTCCACCAGATCGCCTTCCTGATGCCACCGGTGATCTCCGAAGACGTCCAGGCCTGGCAGTGGGCGGCCGAACAGGCGGTGGCCACGATCAAGGGTGTGCTGCGGCCGATCGTCTACACCGACTGGAACGACGTGCTGCTTTCGGGGGCCTTGAAAGGCTTCGACGGCGTGTTTCTGATGCAGACCGGCGTCGATGTGCCGGAATCCGCGATTGCCGTGTTGAGAAACAGCCCGAATCCGGGGGTGGCGCTCGATCTCGACCTTTCGGCGCAAAACATCCCGTCGATCTGGCTGTTTCCCGAAAAGGCCGTCTGGCGGCTGCTCGATCATCTCCGCAAGCTGGGTCACCGCCGCATCGCCTGCTTCCATACCTGCGACATGAACCGTGTGTTCCGGCAACGGATCGACTCGTGGCGGAAGTGGAAGGAACTCCACGGCCTTGAGGGCGGGCTGTTCAACCTGCCCGGCCGCGCGGCCAGCATCGACTACGGTGCCATCCAGGCCGAAAAGGAATGCGACCGGCTGCTGGCTGCGGGAACCCTGGGCGACACCGCTATCCTCTGCACCAACGTCTGGACCGCGCTCGGCGTCAACCGCGCCATCCGGAAACACGGACTCACTGTCGGCCGCGACATCTCGACCTGCGCCATCAACGACGAGATGCTCGCACCCTGGATGAATCCTTCGCTCACCGCCCTGCGGATGCCCGATCCCTCCGCCATGCTCCGCACCTGCGTTCAATGGATGGCTGCGGGCGGGCGCGATTGGCAGGGGCCCAAGTTGCTCGTCCCGCGCCAAGTCCCGCTGTTCGAGGGCGAATCGACCGGACCACCGCCCGCCGTGGCCCTCTGAGAAAATCTGAAAAATGGGATTGACCGCGCTTTGAAATTAGGTAAAACGATACACCTTTTCGCCACCCGAGGGGGTTTTAGCCCAACAAATGTAACGTTTAATCTCATAAAGATCATGAAAACCAGGCTGATTACGGGATTGCTGGCATGCGGCATATTGGCAGGGATCACACAGGGAGCCACCATTCGCTACCGCCAGAGTGGCGACTGGAGCGCAACCGCGCCGGCAAACACCGGACCGGGATGGCAGAATGTGTCAGAAGTGCCGGGAATCAACGATACGGGCCGCATCAACTGGGGCGGCAACACGGTCACGGTGACGACTGCTGTTCCGACAATCGGACAAGTTCAGATTGGGGTTGATGAGTCCGGAACCTTGGTCGTTGCGAACGGAGGCGTTTTGACGACGGATAATGCCGGAAGCGAGAACGGACGCGTGGTGGTTGGCAACAACAACGCTGCCGCCACCGGCACGATGACGGTCGCCGCTGGCGGAACCGTCGATGTCGGAGACATTCTTTACACCGGACTCGGAACCACCGGCACGACGAACATTTCGGGTACGGTCAATGTGGGGAGTCATCTGTGGGCCGGTTGGAATGCGGGCATCACCGGAACCATCAACGTCCACGACGGGGGGATGCTCAATGTAGCGGGCATGATGGGCCTGAACTGGAACGACAATGGCGCCATCGGGCTGCTGTATGTCAATGATGGCGGAACCGTGAACCTTTCCCAAATCCATTCCAGCGGCAACTCGATCCGTGGCGATTCGCTGCTGACCATCGCCGGAACGGGCATGCTGACCAAAACCGGCAATTTCGTGACCGTCATCGAAGAACAGTACATCGACACCGGCAAGATTGTCGGTGCCGGAGGCGCGTCGTTGATTGTCTCCTACGATGCGGAACTTGACCTGACGACCGTCGTCATTCCCGAACCGGGTTCACTCATCTTGCTGGGCATCGCCGGTTTCGGCGTGCTGGCGCGGCGCGGTCGCCGTTCGGTTGGCTGATCAGCCGCGGGCCGGTCACTGCCTTCGTGCCACCGAGTCCCGGACCACCAGGCGGGTCGGCAGGACGTGATGGACGGGCGGTTGATTGGGATTCCGCAGCCGTTCGAGCACCATGTTGGCGCTGATCGCGCCGAGGTCGCGCTTGGCCATTCCCACGGTGGTGAGCGGCGGCACGCAGCGGGCCGCCATCGGGTCGTCATCGAAGCCCACCACCGACAGTTCCCGCGGCACCGCGACCCCGGCACCGGCGAGGCCGTTGACCAGATGGACCGCAAGCGTGTCGTTGACCGCGAACACCGCGGTGGGCGGATCCGCATGGCGCATCCGGCCGAGCACATGAATCACCGCCGCGTCGTCGTTGGCCACGCGGGCCACCAACCGATCGGACGGTGCCTCGATGCCATGCTCGCGCAATCCGGCGAGAAAGCCCTCGATCCGCCGCTCGATGTTGTAGAGCGGGGTGTCATAGGCCACCATCAGCACCTCACGATGACCCATTTCGATGAAGTGTTCGGCCACCGCGCGGCCGCCACCAAAACCGTCGGTGGTCAGCGAGTCGGCGCGCAGGAAATCCGCATGGGTGTCCACCAGGCAGACCGGCACCGGGCATTCATTGAGGCTTTCGTAAGT
>DATISV010000141.1:0-4241 GCA_035468505.1 Luteolibacter sp.
TCTCAGTGGTTCTCAGTGTTTCAGTGGTAAAAAATGCAGGTATCCTGATTGAGCGGCTATTTCCAATCCAAGTTAGTCCCGTCGTTGTCAGCCCATCGGCGGTGCGAGCTCCTGTCGTGCAGGAGAATAAATCGTGAATGAACTAGCCGCTTCAGGTCAGGCGCATTCGCATCTCATTCGCCATCCACCACAAGAGTGTGGTGGTTCCAATGGAACCGGTGCCATGACTCAATCCGTCCGGTGGGTGGCCGCTTCCTCCTTCATCGAGTAAAGCACGGGGACCACGAACATGGTCATCAGTTCGATGAGCATGCCACCGAAGATCGGCACGGCCATCGGGGCCATGAGGTCGGAGCCGCGGCCGGTGGAGGTGAGCACCGGGAGCAGGGCCAGCAGCGTGGTGGCGGTGGTCATCAGGCAGGGGCGCACGCGGCGGCAGCCGGCTTCGACGACGGCGCGCCGGATGGCCTCGGTGCCGCGCGGTTTCAATTCGGCGAAGCGCTGGCGCAGGTAGGTGGACATGACCACGCCGTCGTCGGTGGCGATGCCGAAGAGTGCGAGGAAACCGACCCAGACTGCGGTCGAAAGGTTGATTGGCGAGACGTTGAAGAGTTGGCGGAGGTTATGGTCGAAAATTTCGACATCGAGGAAACCGGGACGGCCGTAGAGCCAAAGCAGCAGGAAACCGCCGGACCAGGCGACGGCCACGCCGCTGAAGACGATGAAGGTGGTGGTGACCGAGCGGTTGTCGAGATAGAGCAGGATGAAGATGAGGCCGAGCGCGAGCGGGACCATGGTCCAGAGCGTGCGGTTGAACGCGAGGGCGGACTCGTAGTTGCCGGCGAACTCGTAGCGCACGCCGGGCGGGCGCTTGAGGCGGCCTTCGCTTTCGGCGCGCTCGAGATAGGCCTTGGCGTTTTCCACCACATCCACCTCCGCGAAGCCGGGATGCGAGCCGAAGGTGACGTAGCCTGTTAGAAAGGTGTCCTCCGCCTTGATCATCTGCGGGCCGCGGACGTAGTCGATGCGCGAGAGTTGTGACAAGGGCACCTGCGCGCCCTCGCGGGTGGTGACCAGCACGCGGCCGAGCGCCTCCTGCGAATCGCGAGTTTCGCGGGCGTAGCGGACCTGCACCGCGAAGCGCTCGCGGCCCTCGACGGTGGTGGTGACCACGCGTCCGCCGATGGCGGTCTGGATGGTTTCGTGAATGTCGGCGATGTTGAGTCCGTAGCGCGAGGCGGCGTCGCGATCGGGGACGATTTCGAGGTAGGGTTTGCCGACGATGCGATCGGCATTGACCGTTTCGGCGGCGAGTCCGTCGATTTCCCCGCTGCGCAGCAACGACTCGATCTGCAGCCCGAAGGCTTCGATTTCCTCCAGGCTGGGTCCCTTGACCTTGAGACCCATCGGCGCGCGCATGCCGGTGCGCAGCATGACGAGGCGGGTTTCGATCGGCTGGAGTTTCGGCGCGCCGGTGATGCCCGGGATGCGGGTGGCTTCGTCGATCTTCGCCCAGATGTCCTCAGGACTGCGGATTTCCGGCCGCCACTGGCGGAACGGCTTCCCGCGCGGGTCCTCGATCAGATTGCCATGTTCATCGTAGATGTAGTTGCCCTCGTCATCGGTGCGGAAACGCAGCACGCGGCCTTTATCGTCGGAACGGTATTCGGGCAGGTAGTTGATGACTGTTTCGATCATCGAGATCGGTGCGGGGTCGAGCGGCGATTCGGCGCGGCCGAGCTTGCCGACGACGCGCTCGACCTCGGGGATGGCGGCGATGGCGGCATCCGTCTGGCGCAGATATGCCATGACTTCGTCGATCGACGCATGCGGGCTGACGGTGGGCATGTAGAGGAACGAACCTTCGTCGAGCGTCGGCCGGAACTCGCGGCCGAGGCCTGGAAGTTTTTCCGCGGCGCTTTGCCACAAGCGGGTCTCGGTGATGCCATTGCCGAGATATTTCGGCAGGAAGGCGAAGAGTTTGGGAAACCCGAGCATCACGCAGAGACCGAAGACCAGGAGCGCGACCGGCAATGTCAGGAACAGCGCCTTGTGCTCGAGGCACCACGCGAGCACGCGCGGATAGACGGATTCAAAGCCCTTGAATACCAGCAGCAGCCCGCCGACGACGAGAATCACGAAGATGCCGTTTTCGAGCGAGTTGCGGTCGAGCCCGAGCGGCATCCAATCGAGGGTGAGGAATACGACCACCGCCAATGCGGCGATGAGATTGAGGCCGAGGATGATGGCACGGCGGAGTTTGCCGCGGACGAAGGGATCCATGGCGATGCCTGCGGCGAGTGTGAACAAGGCGACCGCCAGCGGCAGTGAGATCGTGAAGGCGATCGCGCCGGCCGCGGCGAGCAGTCCGCAGGTGAGTCCGCGGCGGTTGCGCAGGAGTTTCGGGAACGATCCGAACAGCAAATGCGCCACCGGCGGGATGATGGTGAGTGCCACGACGATCGAGGCGATCAGCGCGAAGGTCTTTGTGAAGGCCAGCGGCTTGAACAAACGGCCCGCCTCGCCGGTCATGGTGAAGACCGGCAGGAAACTGATCACCGTGGTGAGCACCGAGGTGGTGACCGCGGAGGCCACTTCTGTGACAGCCCGGAAGATCACGTCGGTGCGCGATTCATCCGGATTCGCCTCGTCGAGGTGCTTGAGGATGTTTTCCGTGAGTACGATGCCGACATCGACCACGGTGCCGATGGCGATGGCGATGCCTGCGAGGGCGACGACATTCGCATCCACCCCGGCGAGTTTCATGCTGATGAAGGTGATGAGCACCGCCAGCGGCAGCATGGCGGAAATGAGCAGGCTGCTGCGCAGATGCAGCACCATCACGACCACCACGATGATGGTGACCAGCACCTGCTGATAGAGCGCCTCGTCGAGCGTGTTGAGGGTTTCGTCGATGAGTTTCGAACGGTCGTAGAAGGGAACGACGGTGACTTTCGAGGTGCTGAGCCAGTCCGGCCAATCGGCGCGCGGCGTGGTGCGGGTGAAATCCAGCAGGGCATCATCGGAACCGCCGATGCCATTCGATGCGGAAAACGTTTTGACTTCAGCGGGCGTAGTGCGTGTCCAATCGATCACGGCGCGGACCGGCAACGAGGCTTCCAGTTCCTTGAGTTTCGACTTGGTCGCCTTGATCGCTTCGAGGGGATTGGCCCCGTAGCGGGCGACGACCACGCCGCCGGCGGCATCGGCTCCGTTCACGTCGAGCGCGCCCCGGCGCATCGCCGGCCCGAGCGTGACCTGGGCGACGTCGGCGACGGTGATGGGCGTGTTGTCGCGCACGGCCACGACCGCCTTTTCAAGATCGGAAACGTCTTCGACATAGCCGGTTCCACGCAGGAAATACTCGACGCCGTTGACCGCGAGGTTGCGCGCGCCGATTTCCTGGTTCGACTTGCGCACGGCATCGACCACCTGCGCGAGCGTGACCTCATTGGCGCGCAGCAGGTCGGGATCGACATCGACCTGGTATTGCCGTTCGTAGCCGCCGACCGAAGCGACCTCGGCCACTCCCTCGGCGGCGAGCAGGGCGTAGCGGACCTGCCAGTCCTGGATGGCGCGGAGTTCGTCGAGATCCCAGCCGCCGGCGGGATTGCCATCCGGATCGCGTCCTTCGAGCACATACCAGAACACCTGGCCGAGCCCGGTGGCATCCGGACCAAGGGTGGGCGTGACCTCCTCCGGCAGCAGGTTGGAGGGCAGCGAGTTGAGTTTTTCGAGCACCCTGCTTCGGCTCCAGTAGAACTCGATGTCTTCCTCGAAAATCAGATAGATGTACGAACTGCCGAACATCGAGTAGGACCGCACCTCACTCACGCCCGGCACGCCGAGCAGCGCGACGGTGAGCGGATAGGTCACCTGGTCCTCGATGTCCTGCGGCGAGCGGCCGGGCCAGTCGGTATAGACGATCTGCTGGTTGTCGCCGAGGTCGGGGATCGCATCGACCGCCACCGGATCGCGCGGATAGCCGCCGGTGTCCCAGTCGAACGGCGCGACGCGGATGCCCCAGCCGATGAAGAATGTCAGCAGGAGCAGGACGACCAGCTTCTGGTGCAGGCAGAAATGGATAAGGCGGTTCATGGGGATTTGGCCATGGGAACAGCGAATTTTTCAGCCACAAAAGGCACAAAGAGCACAAAGAATTTTGGATATTGGATCTTATTCATTTTGTGACTTTTGTGCTTTTTGTGGCTCCTTACAAAACGAGTTTTTTGATTTGTAGT
>DATISV010000142.1:0-4001 GCA_035468505.1 Luteolibacter sp.
CAGGCGCTTGCCATGTTGATGCCGCAACTCGCCAGACAGGCGGCTGTCGAACCGCTGCCAGAACCGCGCCTCGAAGGCGCCGAACTCGACCCGGAAGCGCTCGCGGCCATTTCGGCCTGGCAGAAACCGCTGGAAAAACAGTCCCGCCCGAGTCGTCCGGACATGCGGCATTATCATATGAGTTCCGGCGCATACATCCCCGACCTCTGGCTGTTGGGCGGCGACGATCCGGAGCAGCCGCTTCAGGGAGTCCACGCCACATTGTTAGAGCGTGGCATGGACGCGCTGCCCGTGCTCGCCGCCTTGGCCGACGATCCGTTTCTGACGGTGATCCCCTATCAGAACAGGGGCGGACATGTTTACTACTCGTCGCGCGAATCCGAAGAGGAACTCATCCTGCGCGCCTACCAGCAGATGCCGCGTCCCGCCACCCGGGGCGAACTCGCCTGCCAGTTGCTCGCCGCCACCCTGCCGGACCCGGACGACCAGCTCGACGAAGCCGATGCCACCAGCCTGCGTTCGCTCGCCATGGATTTCTGGAAACAGAACAGGGACAAAAGCCGCGACGATCTCCTGCTGGTTTTCATGAGCCAGGGATCGGCCCAACAAGCCTCGCAAGTCGCCGTCCGCCTCGCGTCATCCACCTCGCCCGAGGCCCGCGCCACATTCGAGAAACACGTGCTGGCGGCGGAGAACCCGCTCAATTTCATCCAGCCGGTCACCATCTATCTGCGCCAGCGCCGCGCCGAGGGAAAGGCGTTCTACGATTCCTATGCAAAGCGCGTCCGCGAATACGCCGAGATGGCCGGCGACGACATCGAACGCTCATGGGAAATCCGCCAGGCCGGCGGCATCGACAAGATGCTCAAATCGCTGCAATCGCTCGCCAGCCCCGAGTCGCCGCGCTCGATCGCCCGCAACATCGCCCGCGGCGAACCGGAAGAAGCCGAAGCCGGCATCCAGGGACTCGCCGCATTGATCGAAAACGAGGACCCCAGCAAACAACTCGAAATTTATCTCGAAGGAGCCAACACCACCGTCGATCCCACCGTGCGCTGCCTGTTCATCGCCGCCACTTATAACATCGAATGGCCACAGGATGAGGAAGCGGATACAGCCGAATCGGGCGAGGATAAGGACACTGCGCCACCCCCGCCGCGCGCGATCTCCGGCACCGAAGCCATCATTTGGCGCAAGCTGCTGGCGGATGATCGCGAGGTTCCTGAAAAACTGCGCGGACGCTTCGATCTCGGCAAGTCGCCCACCATCGGCAAATTGGCCGCCAGTGCCTTTGAAACCAGTGTCTCGCGTTTTGAGGCCTTTTCGCTGCAGGAAGCGGCTCCCGCCCTCGGCAAGCCGCTGGCCGATTACCTCTACGAGCGCGCCACCGCACGCATCTCCGGTTCCACAGTGCCGCCCGTTCCCGACGCCTCGCGTGTCACGGACGAACACCTCAAGGAAATCGTCGCCGAAACCTCCCGACTTCCCACTTCGGAGATCCAGGCACACATCGGAAAACTCAGTCCAGACGAACGTGTGAAGTGGATGGCATGGCTCAAGGAGCCGGTCGATCCGCCGCTGCCGACGGAATTCCTCCGGCTCAAAAACCGGATACTGAACCGCTCCGCCCAATCGTTTTATGGCATCACGGATCAACCCGGCGTGTTCGGAATCGACACCGGATTCACCATCGATTCCGAGAACCTCAAAACCCATCTGCAGACGCTCGCCGGCGACATCGCCACCCATTCGCCGGTCCTGGTCGCGATCCAGAAATCCGCGCTCGGCCCGGGTATGGAAATCCTCGCCCATCGGATGGAACCGTCCACCGCGGAAAATACGGAAGACGCCGATGGCGAAAAGCACGGGAGCGACATGGATCCGCGGCGGCGAATCATGGATTCCATCTTCCAACGCCACGCCCAGACGATGACCGAGCACAGTGACATCCAAGGCGTCATCGCGCTCATCGCCACCGACGGCCAAGGCGGCAAATCATCCACCTTGTGGCTGCGCGATGGCAAGTTGGTGGCTCCTGCCGAAGATGTGGAAATCTCCATGTGGGGCATCGAGGAAAATCCGGACGAATTCAAAGCTCTGCTCGATGATTTCCTTCCCTCCGCCGAATCCAAAACCTTCTATCTCCGAATCGAGTGCCTTGCCCGCGAACACGCCGCCATTTTCAATCCCAACCACGAATAACATGTCCGATACCAACGCCGCCCAGCAGTGGGAGGAAATCCAGCAAACCGTCGCCAACATCCGCCGCGAGACCGCGCGCGTGATCGTCGGCCAGGAGGAAATCGTCGAGCAGCTCCTCACCTCGCTCGTCTGCCGCGGCCACTGCCTGATCGTCGGCGTGCCGGGTCTCGCCAAGACCCTGCTCGTCGCCACGCTCGGCCGCATCCTCGGTCTGAAATTCCAGCGTATCCAGTTCACTCCGGACCTGATGCCCACCGACATCGTCGGTTCGGAAATCCTCCAGACCGGCAGCGGCGGCGAACGCAACTTCCAGTTCGTCCCCGGACCGGTTTTCGCCAACCTCATCCTCGCCGATGAAATCAACCGCACGCCGCCGAAAACCCAGGCCGCGCTGCTGGAGGCGATGCAGGAAAAACAAGTCACCGTGAACGGCCAGACACGCCGGCTGGAAGAACCGTTCATCGTCTTCGCCACCCAGAACCCGATCGAGCACGAAGGCACCTACCCATTGCCCGAAGCACAACTCGACCGCTTCTTTTTCCAACTCAACATCGGCTATCCCGGCATGGACGAGGAAGCCGAGATCATCAAGCGCACCACCGGTCACACCGCGCCACAGGCTGAGACTCTGTTAGACGCCCGGCGTGTCATCGCCTTGCAGGAAACCGCCATCGACGTCCCCCTGCCCGACTCCGTGATCCAGTCGATCCTCAAACTCGTCCACTCCACCCGCCCCGACTCGCCGCACGCCACAGAGGAAGTGAAACAATACATCGCCTACGGCGCGGGACCGCGCGCGTCGCAATGCCTCGCCCGCGCCGCCCGCGCGCTCGCGCTGCTGCGCGGCAATTCGAACGCCTCCATCGAGGAAGTCCGCGCCGTCGCCCTGCCCGTGCTCCGCCACCGCATCATCGGCAACTACAACGCCACCGGCGAAGGCATCACCACCGACCAGATCATCGCCAAACTCGTCGATTCCATTCACTAACCATCACTGACGAACTCCTCATTCACACCTCACGCCGTTGGCGACAAGTCGGCGCGGCGAGGCCGCCACGCCCTACCGCAAACTGATCAACGATCACTGATCACTTTTCACTTCTTCCCATGCCCCGCTTCCTCGATCCCGCCGATATCCGCCGGCTCAAGAATTACGAGTTCGGTGCGAAGGCGATGGTCGAGGGCTATCTGGCGGGCCGCCACCGCTCGCACCAACGCGGGTCGTCGATCGAGTTCCACGAGTTCCGCCAGTATGTCCCCGGCGACGATCCGGCGCGCGTCGATTGGCGGGTGTTCGCGCGCAACGACAAGTTGTTCCTCCGCACCTTCGAGCAGGAAACCAACCTCGAATGCCATATCTTCCTCGATTGCTCGGCGTCGATGGGTTTCGGCGGAAATGACAGCCGGCTCAACAAACTCGAATACGCCTCGTTCTTTGCCGCCGCGCTCGCTTGGTGGGTCGTCTCGCGCAACGATCGCGTTTCGCTCACGCTCTTCGATCAGGGCATCCGCCGATTCCTGCCGCCCGCATCCACCCGCCAGCATCTCAACGACCTGCTCAACACACTCGAGAACACCCAGCCCGGCTCCGGCACATCGATCGTCGATACCCTCGCCCGCGCCCAGCCGCTGCTGCGCCGCTAGGTCACGCTCGTCATCCTTTCCGATTTCTTCGACGACCCCGCCGCCCTCTTCCGCTCGCTCAACCCCTATCTGCACCGCGGTTTCCGCATCCACCTCTTCCACATCCTCGATCCCGCCGAAATCCAACTCGAAGACCGCGGCCTCTCGCGCTTCAC
>DATISV010000143.1:0-3499 GCA_035468505.1 Luteolibacter sp.
CTCGTCGTCCTTGTCGCCGTCAGCCAGCGAAATCGCCAGGAAATCGTAGATCGGCAGGTGGATCTCGCCCTTGCCTTTGATCGATGCCCTGCTGAGAGCGAACCAATTCCGGTGGATTGCCTCCACAGCCTCGGCATTGACGTCATCGGGACCGATCTCGCCATCGTCCTCGCGTTCCACGGTCGCGCCGAGATTCATTGCCTCCCAAGCCAGTCGTGCCGCCAGGAACTGGTCGCCGCGGCTTGCGAAGGAATGCAGTTTGATCGCAACCCGGTCGTCCTCCTCGCTCACCAGCACTCCGCGGATCGAGCCTTCGGTGAGAAACTTCGCGGCATACGACCCGCCATCGCCCTCATCGATCGAACGCACCATGTGGGAAACCAACAACTCGCGCCATGCCCCATCCGGCACATTGCCGGGCTCGGCCGGAACGACGATTTCATCGATTTTGCCAAGCCATTGTTCAAATGGGATGTCCTGCTTCCGGAAAGCGTATTCGAGGCTCATTGAAGTGAATAAACACTGTTTCGGGGGATGGGGGGCAAGCATTATGTTTTCAGAATCCATATGGCACGCAACACATCCCGCCTCCGCGCTTGCAGGTCCGCGCCATGGGGTTTAGCAAACGCTCATCAAGCGCCGTTCATTCAGCCTCCTTCTCGCCCGCCGCTACCTCAATCCGCGGCGCGCGATGCTTTCCTCCTTCACCCTGATCTCACTCGTGGGGGTGCTGCTGGGCGTGCTGGTGCTGGTGGTGGTGATGGCCGTTTACGCCGGTCTCGAGCGCGACGTGAAGGCGCGGCTGCTCGGTTTCACGCCGCACATCCTGATGGAGCACAGCCCGGGCGGCATGGGGAAACTTCCGCTCAATCACTGGGAGGACGCGGCCGAACTCGCCGCCAGGCTGCCGCGCGTCGAGGCCGCCACCGCCTACGTCACCGACAACGTGATCATCGATGTGGAATCGTGGCAGCGCCCGGTGATGTTCCGCGGCATCGACA
This sequence comes from Luteolibacter sp., assembly GCA_035468505.1. GTDB lineage: Bacteria > Verrucomicrobiota > Verrucomicrobiia > Verrucomicrobiales > Akkermansiaceae > Luteolibacter. The sequence continues at coordinate 1,002 of DATISV010000143.1, forward strand.
CCGCAGACCCGGCGCAGGTGGAGGGCATCCGCAACATGCTCGATCTGGAAAATCACCCGGACTCCACCGCCGACCTCGGCATCGACGACCGCGCCGTCATTTCATCGATCCTCGCCGGGCAGCTCCTGCTGCGCCCGGGCGACACCGTGCGGCTCTACTCGACGCGCAACTTTGAGGAGGTCATGCGCGCCTACAAGCTCACCGAGCAGCCGCCGTTGCGCGAGCGCTTCGCGGAAACATGGAACGCCGCCAAGTCACAACTCGCCGCAGCATGGCAAGACGTGGACGGCCGCCGCGGCGTGGAAATCGAGACGCTCGCCGCGATCTATCAGAAACTCGACGAACTGCAGGCGGGCGACCTGCGCGATGCCGAACGCGAGCTGCTCGACAGCCTGTTGATCGCCATGGAGGCGGGCGAAAAGGACGAGCAGCGGGGATATTACTTTTTCGATGCCGATGGCGAAAGCGAGCTCAACCGCCTGATCGCCGCGATCGATGCGACCGACGTCGAGAAAATGGACGGCGAGGCGCTCAAGGGGCTGCGGCAGATCGTGCTGCCGAAAGAGGCGCTGGTCGTCGGCGTCTATCAGGCATCACAGATGGCGGTGACGCCGGACATTTTCGTACCACTGCCGCTGGCGCAGGATCTCGCCGGACTCGGCGAAGCGGTGCAGGGCATCGCGCTGCGGCTCGACGACGCCTACGCCGCCGAACAGGTGGCCGCCGCCGGCAGAGCGGAGCTTGGTCCCGATTGGTCGCTGCTCACATGGGGCGACCAATACCGGACCTTCTTCGCGCTCATCAACCAGCAGCGCGTGATGATGTATTTCGCGCTGTCGTTCATCGTGCTGGTGAGCGCGTTCTCGATGATGGCGGTGATGTTCACCGTGACGATCCAGAAACGGCGCGAGATCGGCGTGATGAAGGCGCTCGGCGCGGCACCCGGACAGATCGTGCGGGTGTTTCTCTATCAGGGCATGATCCTCGGTCTTGTCGGTGCCATACTCGGCGTCGGACTCGGCCGGGTGGTGATCCATTTCCGCGGCCCCATCCAGGGCGTGTTCCGCACGCTGGGATTCGATCCGTTCGCCGCCTCGTTCACCGGCTTCGGCGTGCTGCCCGCGCACAACAACCCGCTCGAACAGGCGGTGATCGGTTTGCTTGCCTTCGTTTTGTGCTCGCTCGCCGCGCTGGTCCCCGCGTTTTTCGCCGCGCGCAGCGATGCCGCGAAGTCCCTCCGCAATCTCTGAATCATGGACGTCTGGATCATCGAAAACGGCGAAAAATCCGGCCCGTTGCCGGACTTCGAGGTGCGTTCGAGAATCCGCGCCGGAGTCCTCACCAGCGAGACGCCGGCGTGGCACGATGGACTGGCCGAGTGGCGGCCGCTTGCGGACATCCCCCTCTTCGCCAACGATTTCGATGAATCGTCCAGTAACTCAACTGAGAAACCGGACACTGATCGCGACCAGCCGCCGCCCCTGCCCCAAACCTCACCCGGGCCGCCGCCACATCTCATCCGCCGCTTCTGGGCGCGCTGGTTCGATCTCTATCTCTACTCCGGCTTCTGGTGGCTCGGCATGTGGGCCGCCGGCCGCGACATCGGCGCGGTGCTCGAAAACGTCTGGCTCATCCTGTTCCAGTATCTGCCATGGTTCGCCATCGAGGCATTTCTGTTGCACCGCTTCGGCACCACTCCCGGCAAGTGGCTGCTCGGCATCCGCGTGCGCAACGACGACGGCTCGCCGCTCGCACTCGGTGAGGCCACCCGCCGCTCGATGCGCGTGCTCTTTCTCGGCATCGGCCTCGGCTGGGGCATCCTCGCGCTGCTCTGCCAACTGATGGCCTTCTTCACCACCCGCCGTCTCGGCAGACCGCTGTGGGACATGGCCGGCGGCCACCGGCTCGAAACCACCCCGCTGCATCCGGTGAAAATCGCCACCTATGTGGTTGGCCTCTTCATCGCCCTGCAGATGCAGATGATCGTCGTCTGGCCGCACATCCACAAGCAGATGGAGGAAACCTTCCCCGCGCTGCGCGAGCAGATCGAGAAAAACCCGCCCTGGCACCTGCCGGACAATCGGTCGCGCTAAATCCGACACGACAAAATGCTGGCGGAGCGTGTGGCTACGCAAAGCGCTCGGAATCGATGCAATCGGCCTCGAAGGTCATTTCATGGCCGCCGAGCGGGTGACTGAGCGTGAGTTTCCAGGCATGCAGACAAAGCGGCGGCGCGCAGGGATCGAGCGTCTGGATGCCGCACGGCGCGCTGGTGTAGGCGGGATCGCCGACCACCGGATGACCGAGGTGGTGGAGATGGAGGCGGATCTGGTTGGTGCGGCCGGTGACGGGAACGGCTTCGAGCAAGGCAGTGCCGTCGCCGCTGCGCTCGATCACGCGGAAATGCGTCAGCGCCTCCAGTCCATCGTGTTCCGCGATGCGGCGGGTGCCGGCTTCGCCAGGCTCTGCGGAAACCGGGGCGTCGCAGGAAAAAATAT